>CBQVAZ010000269.1:0-5439 GCA_967720205.1 uncultured Gemmatimonadaceae bacterium
TTTGGCGGGGCCTTCGGGATGCTCGAAGCCGAGCCCGTCGCCGGGCTGGATCGGCGGCGAGACCGAAACGATCAGCTCGTCCTTGTCGCGCCCGATCACTTGGCCCAGTACCGCGCCACGGTTGTCGGGCTGGGTGCGGGTCACGTAGTCGCGGCCCGCGCGGCCGCCGTACATCCCGCCGGTGAAGCCGCGCGAGAAGATCTGTACCAGAGGCTGGACTTCGGCGGGTGTGGGCGGACGCCGGTCGCCGGCGGCAAGCCGGTCGAGAAACTCGCGGTATCCGTGCGTCACGGTCGCCACGTATTCGGGTTTCTTCTTGCGGCCTTCGACCTTGAGCGTATGGATGCCGGCGTCGGCGATCTCGGCGAGGTGCTCCCAGGCGCCGAGGTCTCGGGCGGAGATCAGGTAGCCACGGTCCAGCTCCGCGCCGCTCGCGGCATCCGCCAGGACGTAGTCCTTGCGGCACGACTGGGCGCAGGATCCCCGGTTGGCGCTGCGTTCCGAAATCATGCCGGACATGTAGCACTGTCCCGAGTACGCGATGCAGAGCGCGCCGTGGACGAAGCTCTCCAGCACCAGCTCTGGGACCGCGCGCCGGATAGTGCGGATGTCGTCCAGGGTATTCTCGCGCGCGAGCACGACGCGGTCGCATCCCAGGTCGCGCAGGACGCGGGCGCCGCGCTCGTCGTGCACGGTCATCTGGGTCGAGCCGTGAATTTCCAGACCGCGGTACACCTTGTGGATGAGCCGCACGGCGCCGAGGTCCTGCACGATGGCGGCGTCGATTCCGCGGTCGATGCAACGCCCGAGATGATGCAGCGCGTCGTGCAGCTCGGCCGGCTTGAAGAGGATGTTGAACGTCAGATAGATCCTGGCCCCGGCGGCGTGCGCCAGGCGGCAGGACTGCGCCAGGTCATCCAGGGTCAGCTGCGCCCCCTCGTCCCGAGCATTGAACTTGTCCACGCCGAGGTAGATCGCATCGGCGCCGTTGCCGAGAGCGGCACGAACGGCGTCGAGGCTGCCGGCGGGGGCGAGGAGCTCAGGGACGGGGTGGAGCATGAAGGAAAGCTAGCTGCGGGGTGTGGTTACGCGCGCCGTCAGCTTCAGGCGCATGTCAGGCGGCCCGTTCATGTTTTAGGGGATACGCTCAAGAGCGATCGCCCGCACTCGCCGACCCGACGGCACGTCAGTAAGCGTGCCCGTCAGATGCGTGCCGCGCATTCGCAGGATGATCTGGATACTGACCCGGGGACTCTGGAAGTCCGCTACCCATGAGCTATCCGCCGCACGACGGAAGTCGAATTCGCCCATGAACTCGCGAACGCCATTGATAACCTTGTCGGCTCGGATCGTCACCGTATCCCGCGAACTACTCCTCCCGCGCACGTCATAGATGACCTGTTCATCGTTGCACGCTGGATAGTGCTCCTTATCCACACACAGCGACGTCCCGCGCCAAGAACCGATAAGGTCCACTGCTTGAGCGCTCGCGGAAAGCGAGGCGAGGATCAGGAGCGGGATTGCAAGTGCAAGATCAAATCGCACGCGGGGGCGGCCTAACGAATCGCGCCTAAGCTGCGGCGCCACACTTTCACGTCCACAAACGCAATTCTACCACAGACGACGGGCGCCGGCAGCTTCAGGCGCATGTTAGGCAGCGTGTGCACACGGATGTGGGTCAGTGCGGTTCGAGTCGGGGGGCGGCGCCGGCCAGCCTAGCACAATCACTCGAGCGGACTCGACCCTCGCCGACAAGAGCACGCCTTGATCCTGCCTGATCGGCCAGTAATTCACGTCGAAAGTTGCTTCATCCGAGCCACGGACGTAGCACCACAGCTCGGGATCGCCCAAGTGTGCAGTGAACGCCCGTCGAAGTGGGTCCGCCTGATCCGGATTGTAGTGCAGCTGGATGTGCAGCACGCGTGCCGACGGCGACGGTCTCTGACTCTCTGAGCCCAATGGCTCGTCAACAAACAGATAGAAAGCGCGTAGGCCATTCGTCGAGCTGAGCGAGGTGTCTGCGTAACCCACGTATGGGACGAAGGGCAGATGGTAGCGAGAGGCCAACGGAGCAGCAGGTTCGCCGATCCGTACACCGGGCGCGAGGCTGTCGAATACAGAAGCAGCGGCAACGGCACGCTCGTTCTGCCGACAGCTCGCCAAGAGTATGAGGGTCGTGAAAGCAGCCACTGGGACTGAAGAGCGCATCACGCTGCCTAACGAATTGCGCCTAAGCTGCGGCGCCACACTGTACGGTGCACAAACGCAATTCTACCCCCGAGGACGGGCGCCAGCTTCAGGCGCATGTTAGGCAGCGAGCGCACCGTCACGAAGTAGCCCGCTCCCTACGCGGCTCTCAGATCATTTGCCGCCTTCGTACTTGAAGGAAACCTTCACCTTCGCCCGATATGCCTCGACTTTGCCATCCTTCAACTGCATATCGAGCTGTGAGACTTCGGCGACACGCAGGTCGCGCAGCGTCTGCGCCGCCCGCTTGATCGCCGCCGCAGCTGCTTTTTCCCAGGACTCCGTGCTGGTCCCGACCAACTCGATGACCTTGTAGACGCTCTCTGCCATGTGAGTCTCCTTGTCATCTTGGGTTGGCCGCTGCCTAACGAGACGCGTCTAAGCTGCGGCGCGGCCGGTCTACGCGCGAGTCGCTCGCGCAGTCCGCGAGCGGCCGCGCCGTCAGCTTCAGGCACATGTTAGGCCGCATGCGTCCTTGAGATCGTCCACCGAAACCCATCCGGATCGCGTACCCGGAAGACCCGCGCCCCCCACGGCATGTCTTTGGGCTCCGTCTCTAGCGCACCTCCCCGCTCCAGAATTCGTTTGGCAACCGCATCGACATTTTGCGTCGTGCTGATCTGGAAGGACATTCCCTGACCCTTGACGCGGTCCCAGCCTTTCGCGCCGTCGTCCTGGTTCAAGATGATCCGGACGTCACCGGCCTGGACCGCGACTCCTCGCAGCTTCCCATCGCGCTCGATACGGCGCGACACCGTGAAGCCCACGACCTCCACGTACCAAGCGAGGCTCTTGTCGAGATCCTTTACGGTCAACGAGGCCTGCAACGATTGTCCATGTAGCGGTTCAGCCGTCGAGCTCATGCGGCTCCAATGGCGTGCGGGGTACGGGAAATCTAGCGGGACTGCGATCCGCCGGGACTACAGCGCATGCGGCCTAACGGATTGCGCATCAGCTGCGTGCTCGGGCGGCCACAGACAAGACAGACTTTTCCTACAGATGTGGCCGCCCCGGCACGACAGCTTCATGCGCTGGTTAGGCGGCGACCAAGCTGGATCACCGTGATGAGGTGTTCTGGAGGACTTTGGACTCAAGTTGGTGCCGCCCCTCAATCCCGCGCAGATTTCCCTCCCACCAAGAGCCGACCACTTCCCAGTCGCCAGCGGCGGGAGCCTGTAATTCTGTCCCGACGGGGGAATTGTCGCGGGAATAGACTACCACACGGTACTGGCCGTCGAGCAGCCCTCGGATGTCATCAATGGCACCTGCCAGAGCCTCAGGATGATGTTCCGTCCACACTTCCGTTACGAGATTCCCATCAACTGTTAAATGGAGTTCGTCACCATCCATCTCAACCTTTACCTCGAAGTTTAGCCCGGCCTGACGGCGAAAGGTGGCCAGGAAGTCGAACGGTGGATTCGTATCAACGTCCAGGCTTAGCTGGAGAGTGGAGGCGGTCTCCTGCAGACCTTGGATAAGACCTCTGTGGTCCTCGTTCCTGCGAAGAGCAAAGCGTTTGTTCCTTTGCCATGTGACGAGGCTAAGTGTGCCGAGCGCTACCAATAAGCTCAACACTACAAGATTCTCCACCGTCGCCGCCTAACGAAACGCGCTTAGTTGGGATGAAGCGGCTGGCCACCCGCTTCGCGTGGTGGCAGAATCGCCCCACAAGGGTTGAACGCGGTCAACCGACGCCGCAAACCAAGAAGGGGGGCCAGCCGCCATGGATAATATTGGGCTCGATTTGCACAAGCGGGAGAGCCAGCTCTGCATGCTGACGAAGGAAGGAGAGATCGTGGAGCGCCGGATCCACACCAGCCGGGAGCGGTTCACCGCGGTGCTGGGGGGGCGACCGCCGGCGCGCATCCTGCTCGAAGCGTCGACCGAGAGTGAGTGGGTGGCCCGACATCTGGAGGCATTGGGCCACGAGGTGATCGTGGCCGACCCAAACTTCGCGCCGATGTATGCCACCCGTCGTCGCGGGGTGAAGACTGACCGGCGCGACGCGCGCACGCTGGCTGAGGCCTGTCGGCTCGGGGCGTATCGGCCGGCGCATCGCGCGTCGGACGGGCAACGCCATGTGCGCGCCGAGCTGGCCGTGCGGGATGCGCTGATCCGCACCCGCACGCGCTACGTCGCCCTGATCAAGGCGCTGGTCCGCCGCGACGGCTTGCGGCTGCCGAGCGGCGAGCCCGCGCACACCGACACCAAGCTCGCCGCGCTGCCGTTGCCGCCGGCGCTCGCCGCCGAGCTCGCGCCGCTGCGGGCACTGTGGGAGCCAGTGAACTCCCAGATCGCCGCGGCGGACGCGCGGCTGGCGCACGTCGCCGCCGCCGATCCCGTGGTGGTGCAGCTGATGACGACGCCGGGCGTCGGTCCGGTGACGGCCGTCGCCTACGTCGCCACGCTCGATGACGTCACCCGGTTCCAGAGCGCGCACCAGGTCGAGGCGTATCTCGGCCTGACGCCCCGCGAGTACAGCTCGGGCGAGCAGCAGCAGCGTGGGCGGATCAGCAAGACGGGGAACGCGCGGATGCGCGCCTTGCTGGTCGAGGCGGCCTGGCGCGTGCTGCGCACCAAAGACCCCGCGGCGGCCCCGTTGCGCGCGTGGGCGGAACGGCTCGCGCAACGCCGCGGGCGGAGTGTGGCCGCCGTCGCCCTCGCCCGCCGGCTGGCCGGCATCCTCTACGCGATGTGGCGCGACGGGCGGGACTACCGCGCACCGCGGTCCAGCGGAGTCGCGGCGGCGTAACGACGAGTGCCCTGACGAGCGTGACCGACATGGGCGGTGAGCGCGTCGCAGCTTATGACCGCAGGCGAGGTCGTCGCTTAGTTGGCGCCACCGCCCTCGGATCCCCCTCTGCGCCGACGAGCCTGGCTCGTCAGAAGAGAGCGCGTACAGAAGGCTGAGCGGCACCTCGAGGGCACGGTTGCACGGGCCGCACGCGGTCCGAAAACAGAAGGAAAGCAAAAGCCCGACCATGAGGCCGGGCTTGACGGGGCACGCCGCTTCACAGAAGCTGCGGCGCCGAGCTGGAATGCTCACAAACGTAAGCCTATCACCACGGAGCTCAGCGCGGAATCCGGACTCGTTGAGGACGGGCGCCGCCAGCTTCAAGCGCGTGTTAGGCCGCAGCCTAAGAGGAGCAGTAACTCCAACGGAACTATAGCTTCACCTCACTCACCTGAATC
>CBQVAZ010000270.1:0-5437 GCA_967720205.1 uncultured Gemmatimonadaceae bacterium
CTGCCGATGCCGGAACGCACATGGCCGGACTCGTGTTAGGCATGGACGTGCGCGCCCCCGCATCGTGGAAGCCCGCTGTACGAACGTCGGCGACACCTCTGCGGCTGCACGTGACGGAGGGGCGGCGGCGCGCCCGTGCGCTGCGGGCGCTTGGCTACGTCCTGCAGCGGGGCAGCACTGCCCCGGCGGCAGATTCGCTGGAGCGATCGACGCCAGTTCTCGTTATGCGTCAGGGCGAGCCCGTCGACGTCACGGTGTTCAATCGGCTGAAGGAGCCGACGGCCGTGCACTGGCACGGGATCGAGCTGGAGAGCTATTCGGACGGTGTAGCCGGGTGGAGCGGCAGCGCGCAGCGCATCGCTCCGCTCATCGCTCCGGGCGACTCGTTCGTCGCGCGCCTAACGCTCGTGCGGCCAGGCACGTTCATCTATCATACGCACCTGGGCGACTTCGAGCAGCTCACGTCAGGGCTCTTCGGCGGGTTGATCGTGCTGCCTCCAGGCGCACACTACGATCCGTCGACGGATCATGTGTTCGTGGCTGGTTGGGACGGGCCGAGCGATCCGCCGCACCTGCTCGTCAATGGCGACAGCGTAGCCACGCCTGCGACGTACACGGCGAACAAGTCGCACCGTCTGCGCTTCGTGAACATCGGTGTCGCGGTGCCCATAAAGGTGCGCCTAACGCGCGATACAACGCTCGTTCTCTGGCGCGCGCTGGCGAAGGACGGTTACGACCTCCCGCGCGCCCAGGCTGTTTCGCGTCCCGGCGAGCTGTTGTTGGATGTCGGCGAGACGGCGGATTTCGAGTTCCGGCCCGTAGCGGGCGCGCGCTATCTGTTGACAATCCAGAGTTTCGGAAAGCAGCCGCCCTATACAGTCCGCATACAAACACGTTAGGCTTGAAAACTAACTAAAGCTGTCGGCTGCCAGCTCACAGTTGGAAGCCGTCTGTAACTGCTGGACAACCTCAGTATTTGTTGTCGTTAGGCGCCGATTCGCATACGCCTGCTGGCAGCTTTTGACGGTCGACTGGCGGCCGATAGCTTTAGTTTGTGCAGTTCCTGCCTAACGCTCCGTTGGCGACGCCGGCCGGCCTCGCGACGCGCAGTCGTCCGTCCAGCACTTATCCATCGGCTTCGAGCGATCCTCGTACGGGCGCAGAATCCAGTCGAAGAACGTCCAGGTGCGGTTCCACGAATCGATCTGCGCCGGCGAATCAACGCGCTCGAGCGTCTGAGAGTCGACTCGACGGCTGAAGGCGTGGCCGACCGAGCCGCCCCACGGCGCCGGATCGTAATACACCTTCGTCTCCGCGAGATTCGGCTTGAGCGCCATCAGCTTCCACACGAGCTGCTGGTCCTCGACGTAGTTCACGTCTTCGTCGTTCGTCGCCACGTGCACGAGAATCGGCACCTTCAAGTTTTCGACGTGATACAGCGGCGAGCGCTTGATGTACTCCTCGTTCTTTTCGAACGGCATTCCCTGAATTCCTTGCTGAGTCGAGAAGCTGCGCGTGTAGCCGGGGCCTTTATAGGAGAGGCGGAAGACGAGATTCGTGACCGGAACGATCGCTGCACCGCCTTTGAACGGATGCTGGTCGCGGAAGAGCGAATGCGCCGTGATAAACCCGCCGTGGCTCCAACCCATGATGCCGAGTCTGTCTTGATCGACGTGAGGGAGCGTCTTGAGGTACTCCACGGCTGAAACGACATCGTCGACTTCCTTGGCGCCGTAGTCGATCGCGCGGTAGTGCGCCTCGCCGTAGCCCGTGCTGCCGCGATAATCAGGCGCGATGATCACGTAGCCGCGCTGTACAGCCTCGCGCACGAACGGCAACATTCCCGTTCCCCAGTCGCCATGCACGCCACCGTGCACCCAGATCATCGCGGCATGTCCCTTCGCGCCGCGCTTGTTGATGGGCTGGAAGAGATAAGCCGGAACCTCGAATCCGTCCGCGGTGCTTTTGTACGAGATCTTCTTGAAGTCCATCACGCCCGCACTGCGGGCAGTATAGATGCTGTCCGTGCGCTTCTTGGCGGCGATCTGCTGCGCCCAGTTCGCCGGTGGGTGATCCTCCGGACGGTTACTGATGTACAGCGTTCGCGCGCGAGCCGTGTCCATCACGACTTGCTGCTGCGGACGCTGCTGCTGTTGCTGAGCGCCTGCCTGGACGGCGACGACGCCGAGTGAAAGGATGGCGACGCCAATTACTAGGCGGCGTGGACTCAAACGAATCGCGGTGTGCGTCATGGCTCTCTCTTTGGCTCTGGAGAAGTGCGCCGCTCCAGCGCGCGGCGCGCGCAAGCAAAGTTGCCGTTACGAGACGCGATGCGGCTAGCGCCGTTCCAACTCTCCCCCAGCGCCGCTCGACCGCGCATGCTTTCAAACGCACGTCTAGGTGCGGAAGTTGGAACGGCGCTAGCGGTCGTTGAGCCGGCTACTCGACAAGCGAACAGGAGATGGCAGATTGGCGCTTTCCCCGACCGGAGTTCTCATGGACGAGCCTGTGCAGAAGGTGTCAGTGAGCGATGTCAGCATGCCGTTCGGCAGCATGGTGGTCTTCATTCTGAAATGGACGCTCGCGTCGATTCCGGCGATGCTGATCATCTTTCTGGTCGCCATGGTGCTCGCCGGATTGTTTGGCGGAATGTTCATGTCAATGCGGGGGGGGACTTCGGTGTAATGCGAAACAAGGAGCTTTGAGTGGCGAGTTTCGAGTATTCAGTTTCCAGGATGGGCTGCGTACCCACTGCAGCCGAAACCGTTAAGTCGCCACTGGCCCCTCAAAGCCTTCCTATGTCGCAACTCCCGTTCAACAAATCGTATGTCGGCCGCAGCGTGTTCGTGCGACTGGCCACCCTGATAGTTGCGACCCCTCTCATTGCCGCTGCACAACCCTCGGTCACGATCCGCGCCGGGACGTTGATCGATGGTCGCGGCGGGACACGACGACAAGTTGACGTCGTCGTTCAAGGCTCACGCATCGTGCGCATCGGGCCGGCTGCGCGCACACCGGCGACGTATGAGCTGTCGCGCCTAACGCTGCTTCCCGGTCTCATCGACACGCACGTGCACCTCGAGTCGCACTTCGGCAAGGACGGACGGGCGTCGAACCAGGGAGAAACGCCTGCCGAGCGGCGACGGGCGGCGGAAGACAACGCGTACACGATGCTGATGGCCGGCTTTACGACGGTGCAGAGCATCGGATCGCCGCTCGATCTCGAGCTGCGGTCGGCCATCGCGAAGGGGGAGATCTCGGGGCCGCGTCTGCTGACGTCCGTTGAATCTCTGACGGACACGAGCCTAACGCCGGAGCAGATACGCGCCTGGGTGCGTAGCACGGTCGCACGCGGTGCTGATCTCATCAAGATCTTCGCGTCGCGCAGCATCCGTGATGGCGGCGGGCAGACGCTCACGGACGCGCAGATACAAGCCGCCTGCAGTGAGGCCAAGAGCGCCGGCAAGCGCACATGGGTTCATGCGCACGCGGCGTCGGCCGTGCGTGCGGCGGCGCTCGCTGGGTGCTTCGCCATTACGCATGGCAGCATGGTCACCGACGCCGAGCTCGCGCTCATGGCGCAGCGCGGGACGTTCTTCGAGCCCAACATCGGGCTCGTGTCGCAGAACTACATCGAACACAAAAAGCAGTACCTGGGGATTGGGAATTACACGGAAGAGGGCTTCCGCTTCATGGAGGAGGGGATTCCGCGCAAGCTCGACATGTACAAGCGCGCGCTGGCTCAGCCCAAGCTCAAGCTGATCATGGGCACCGATGCGACGGCCGGCGCGCACGGACAGAACGCGCGCGAGATCGTGTACCGCGTGCAAGAGGCGAAGGAACCGCCGATGCACGCCATCGCCGGAACGACGTGGCTCGCCGCGCAAGCGTTAGGCATGCACGACAGGATCGGCGCGCTGGCGCCCGGGATGCAGGCGGATCTTGTCGCCGTTGACGGAAACCCGCTCGAAGACATCACTGCTTTGAGACGAGTGCTGTTTGTCATGAAGGGCGGCAAGGTGTATCGCAACGTGCCGCCGACGTTCCAGGCGACGCAGCCGGAGCTGTTCGCGACCGGGACGACCCTAACGAACGCCTGGGCAGACTACGATTCGGACGGCGACCTCGATCTGTATGTGGCGTTCAACGGGACGGCGAACCGTCTTTATCGCAACGACAAGGGAACGTTCAGCGAGGTCGGCGCCGCGGCCGGCGTCGCCGATGCGCGCGCGACGCGCAGCGCCGCCTGGGGCGACTTCGACGCCGATGGAGATCCCGATCTCGTGTTAGGCTTCGCGCCGGGTCCAGCCTCTGTGCTTAAGCTGTACCGCAATGATGCTGGACGCTTCAGCGACGTCACGGCCGAAGCGGGCCTAACGCGGACCGACTCCGCCGGCGTGCGGCAGTTCGCGTGGCTCGACCTCGATGCCGACGGGGATCTGGATCTCTTCGTCGCGCTGCGCGACCGCGCGAACGCGATGTATCGCAATGACGGCGGACGCTTCACGGACATCGCCTCGCGAATCGGTCTGGCCGACGCACGAAAAAGTGTGGGCGCCGTGTGGTTCGACTTCGATGACGACGGTGACTTCGATTTGTACGTCGCGAACCAGGACGGCGACGCCAACGCGCTCATGCGCAACGACAATGGCCGCTTCAGTGATGTAGCGGCTGCCGCCGGAGTCGCCTGGGGCGGACGCCTGCCTAACGAAGCTACGAACGGAACCGTGCGGCCCTGCGCCGCCGACGTGAACAACGACGGCCGCCTGGACCTCTTCGCGGCAAACTATGGAAGGAACGGACTCTTCCTGAATCGCGGGAACGGCACGTTCGACGACGCGTCGGCGAAGTGGGGGATCGCCATCGACGGCCGCTACGATGCGTGCGCCTTTTCAGATTTCGATCACGACGGGCGCCTCGATTTGTATGTGAACGGCACTGTCACCGGCGGCGTGAGCTATCGCGATTACCTCTTCCATAATGAGGGCGATCGATTCTCTGACGTGACGCCGCAGAACATCCAGTCACTCGAAGCCGATCACGGCGTGCAATGGGCTGACTTCGACAGCGACGGCGACGAAGACCTCGCGCTTACCGGTGTTAGGCCCGATGGCATGCACTCGCTTCTGCGCAACATGCTCGCGCCGACTGATGCCAATCGGTCGCTTGCTGTTCGCGTCGTCGACGCGAACGGGCGCAGTCTGCGCGCGGGCGCTGTTGTGCGCCTCTACGCCGCCGGGACGCGTCGTCTACTCGGCGCACGCCTCGTCGACGCCGGATCGGGCTATAACGCGCAGAGCGACGCGCCAGTGCACTTCGGCCTGCCGCATCGGGTGAGCTCTGTAGACGTCGAGGTCGTGTATCCGTCGGCTGGTCGCCGCGTTTTAGCGGTCGAGCGCGGTGTGAAGCCTGCGGCGTGGCTCGGCCGCGTCGTTAC
>CBQVAZ010000271.1:0-5430 GCA_967720205.1 uncultured Gemmatimonadaceae bacterium
GCTTGAAGCCCGGGACCCGTGAGCCATGAAAGGTTCACCATGGTTGCGGTATCGATGGGCGCGTTGCCAAATGGCGAGACGTACTGCGCCACTTTCTGCTTGATTGCTGACATAGACGCAGCGTTCTGCGGGTTCGGCAATGTGGCCGCATACCGGGCGCCCTCTCGCGCAGCCATCGTGATGTTATTGGCTGTGAAGAGTGCGCGACCGAGATCGATGATGCCGAAGAGGATGACCAGCAGCATCGAAGCGAAGAGCGCAAACTCGAGCAGCGCTGCGCCGCGACGATTCTTGAAATAGTTCGGACGGCGCATCGCGACGGCGCCTAGAGGAGCAAGCCAGGACGCCAAGCTGCTAGAAGCAGTCCGGCAGCCATCGCGAGCGCGTATGGAACGCGCCGCGCGGCGTTGTTGTGCGGTTCCTGTCGCAACACCGCAGGTTGCCGCCACCCGTGAGCGAGTCGCACAGCCGTGAACGTCACGCCCTGGCGAGCGAGCATGTAGCCTAACGACACTACGCCGCCCGCAAGGGCCGCGAGCAGTGCGCCTTCTACAGCACCGCCGACGCCAAGCCATGCTGCGCCAGCTGCGAAGTACTTCACGTCACCGGCACCCATCATTCGCAGCAGCCAGAACGGAAGCCAGATGACGAGACCTACTCCCAACCCTGCAATGGATGCGATCGCACCGTTAGGCCATGGTTGCGCAATCAGCGCGCGGCCAATTCCCAACAGGGCAATCGTGAGGACAAGCGAGTTGGGGATGCGCCGCGTCCGCAGATCCCATACGCAACCAGTCGTGAGGAGCAGCACATACGCTGCTCCCCAGTAGACATCGAGCGTGGGACCCGCGGACATCGACACGTCCTGCACCGATGTTTACGGCAGGTTGCTGTTAACGGTCGTGAAGCCAGCGCTGATCTTCGTCCCGATGGACTTGATCGCCGCGATGCAAAGCACTGCGATCAGCAGCACGAGCATGCCGTACTCTAGAAGGGTCGCGCCTTCTTCGTCCTGGATGAAACGCTGCATGACATTCTTCATTGTACTGTCTCTCCCTGGAGAGTGGGCGTGTCTAAACAGTTGGGTCCCCGTGACGGACTCGCCCGAGAGCATCACGCGGGAGCGTACAATTAAGGCAGATTGGAATCGACGGTCGTGAAGCCAGCGCTGATCTTCGTCCCGATCGACTTGATCGCGGCGATGCATAGCACTGCGATCAGCAGCACGAGCATGCCGTATTCAAGGAGTGTCGCGCCACTCTCGTCCTGCACAAACGCGCGTGTGAACTGCTTGATCTTTCGCATACGGTCCCCCTGTCCTAGGTCGATGTTTGATTCAATCCTGCGGAGAAGCGCTGACATCAAGGCAGCTGGGCATCTGCCTGCTGGTATGACGAGGAGACCTTGCTTCCGAGGAGCTTGACCGCGGCGATGCAAAGGAGGGCGACGAGCATCACGAGCATGCCGTATTCGACGAGAGTTGTTCCCGCTTGGTCGTCGAGGAATTCCAGCACGCGTCGCTGCACCATTCCAAGCCCCTTCGTGTCTACATCACCCGGCCCTTTGACCCCGGTTGGTCGTTCAACAACTGTCGCGGTCGTCTGCGCATATTGCGTGCGCACGTCACTATTAACGCGTGACGCGCGACGCTTTGGGGTCAAAGTCGGCCGTACTATAGCTACAGGCCCTATCTGCGCAAGGTTGGCCTTGCCATTTGCCAGAGTTTTATGAAGGTCAGCTATCGGCTCCGGGTGCTGCGCGGCCGCACGGTGGGGGGCCGCTGCAACAGCCCTCAAAAGTCGCCTGTTATCGAGGGCGCGCGACGCGCCGGCGATTCCACGGTGCCTTCATCGCGTCGAGCGGATTGGAGTAGTCGTCCGTCCACACGCGAATAGCCGGAGGACCGACGGCTACCCAGTGCGGGGTGAGCGTTGGCCCGGTGTCTTTCCCGGCCAGCACCACCCATTCCGACGCGTACTTACCGGTTGCGGAATCGTTAGGTGTGATCCCCAAATCGGTATACACGAACGCGGACATGCCCACGTGCGGGGCCACTGCGGCCAGTACTGGCGTCAGTTGAAAGAAGCGGTTCGAGATATGAAAGAGGAGAGCCCCGCCGGGTCGCAGCCGGCGCGCGTAGGCATCGATCGCCTCCTTCGTGAGGAGATGGATGGGAATCGCGTCCGAACTGAACGCGTCCACGATGATGATGTCATACGTCGCTGCACGTCGCTCGATCGACAGGCGGGCATCACCCAGGACGACAGTCTTGGCAGCGGCCGCGGAGTGCTGCAGAAACGTGAACAGATGCTCGTCCTCGGCAACGCGAACCATCGCCGGATTGAGCTCGTAGAGGTCCCACTCCTCCCCGGGCCTGGCGTAACACGTGAGGGCGCCAGATCCCAGTCCAATGAGCGCCACACGCCGGGGGACCGCCTGAGCGACCAGAGTCGCGAGGAACCGTCCTGCAGGACCGTTTGGGTGATAGTACGTAGTTGGGGAGCAGCGGTGCATCTGGCTGATCGCTTGGGCGCCGTGCACCGTCGAGCCGTGCACCACTTTGTGAAAGGTGCCGCTCAAGTCGACGGTCACGCGCACGCGGCCGTAGAAGTTTCGCTCGGCAAAGATCGTGTGGCCGAACGGCGACGGCACCACAAACGAGGCGACAAGAAGCGAAGTGAGCCGAACCGTGAACACGCGCCGGCGCGTGTTGCCATTCAAGACGAATAACGCCGGCGGTAAGTAGGCAGCCGCTGCCCAGCGCTCTGCGATCGCCGGCAGCAGCCGCTGCATCGCCAGGGTTCCGAGAAGCACCAACACGATGGGCAAGGCGAAGTCCACGACGGAGCCGCGCAGGCCACGCCTAACGTCATCGGTCGTCACCAGCAGCAGCGCGCCAATCACCATGGCGACCGGGTATTCGATGAACCGGTCGGTGAGCAACGGCGGAACCAGCAGGGTGATAAGCCCGCCGAGCGCACCGCCGGCTGCGATCGCGAGATAGAACTGAGGAAGCCAGCGAGGATGCGGAGCCAGCGACGCTACCTTCATGTGGCACAGGAGGCTCCCGATAAAGACCGCGATCAGGTGTAACGGAATGACCACCAGCGCCGGTGACGTCGTTTCCGCCGCGAGTGACACCACGACACCGATCGCAAGCAGCGTAAATCCCCGGCCGAGCGGCAAGGACAGCGGGCGCCGTCGGGGCCCGAAGGCGATGATGAAGGTCGTTAGGTACAGTGCGAGTGGGACTATCCAGAAGAGAGGTACCGAAGCGATGTCGGTCAACACGTAGTTGGTGACGCCGAGAAGCAGGCTCGCCGGCACCGCCGTTAGGCACATGACCTCGAGCCAGACGGCATAGGGGAGGTGCTGCGGCTCCGTTGCCGGCGACTGTGCGGTCGCGGCCGCCGACGTCCAATTGCGGCGTAGCGCCGCCGCCAGCCCCGCAACGGCAAGTACGACCGCCGCCAACATGATCTGCATGGCGCTGCGCTGTTCCGGGAGCGAGAAGCTCGGCTCCAGCAGAAAGGGATACGCAAAGAGGCCCGCGAGACTCCCCGCATTGCTTGCCGCATACAGTCTGTACGGGCTCGTATGCAGCGATCCGGCAAGCCACGACTGTACCAGTGTTGTCAGCGACGACAGCGCCACGAACGGAAGCAACACATGTCGCAGCAACCAGCCGGCGAGGACGAGCGATGGACTCGCGTCCGCAGCGATCGCTAAGGGCCCCTGACTCGAAACTGGACGCATGAGGAACACGGCCGCGAGAAGCGCGAGCTGGATCGCCAGCTGTCCAGCAACGGGCAGGTATCGCGTCAACGCCAACGCATACAAGTAGCCGACTAACAGCGCTACCTGGAAAAACACGATGCACGTATTCCAAAGCAGCGGCGTTCCGCCGAACGATGGGAGTAGGATCTTGCCGACGTAGGGTTCGAGGGCAAACAGCAGGAGAGAGCCCAAGAACAGTGCGAGAACAGCGAGAGGGAGTTGGGTGCTGGCGATTCCGGCCGTTCGCATGGCACCAAACGTCGGTCAGCCGCGGGCCCGAGTCAAACACGCACGCGTCGTATCTCGCCTAAGATGGGCTGCGGGCCAACGCGCGCCTGACCTGCCGCAGCGGCTTGGGCTGCGCTACGAGGACGACCTGGCGGCGCGAGCCATCGCCCTCTTACAGATCGGCGTTAGGCGCCATGCTGACGGCGATGCCTAACGCGGCACTCACGGCTACGCGGTGTGCCTTGTGTTGCGGAGCACGACGATTCCTCTGTTTCGCGTGGCGTTGCTTACCAGCAGCCAGCGATGCCATGCGCTGACGAGCGTCTCGGGACCACGCAGCATCGTGTAGCGGGCGCCGGTGCGAAGCTTTTCCGCTTTCTCTTCCTTCTGGAAGACGGAGTGCAATTGCGCCTCCGCTTCGAGCAACTCTTCATTGCCGAGTGCGGCGATCCAACGCGCGTTCACCTTTTCCGGTAGAACCATGGTGGCCCTCTTGGGTGATCGTGCGAGAGACTGCGCGAACGCGAGACTGATGTTATCCGACTCGAGTCCGCGACAGCCGCCCGTCCACGTGTTAGGCGCTACCGCTTAAGCAACCCGGGTCACGTTCTCGGCAGCGGGACCTTTTTGTCCCTGCACCGCGTCGAACTCTACCCGTTCGCCTTCGGCGAGCGACTTGTAGCCGTTCCCCTGAATCGCGGAATGATGGACGAAGCAATCCTTCGATCCATTCTCGGGCGTGATGAAGCCGAACCCCTTCTCGTCGTTGAACCACTTAACCTTTCCTGTCGTACGCATACTTACTAACTCCTGATGATGACTGTGCGGGCGTGCGGATCTACCGTACGTCGACACATTGAATTCGTGATCAATAGCCCTCACGATAGGCTTCCCGCGTTATGCAGGAATGCTGTGAATGGATGTAAAAAAGGCCCGCTCGCAACTTCGGCAGGCCCCCAAAAAACATACTCGGAACTTGTCCACGCACTGACATGCGTGTGTGCTTGCAATAAACGTAGTCGCGCCCGGTGGCAGATACAAGTGCGTGTTTGGTCTTGTTATGCGCCTGAGGAAAGCGGCCTATCTGTGGCATCGACCGCGCCGCGCGATCAGTGCGTGTCAGGTCAATGGTCGTGGGCCGCGCTGGATGCGTCGTGCCTAACGAAATGACGGCGGCGGAATGCGACCAATAGCCGCCTCCACCGCGACCCCGAGCCCAAGCAGGCGGCTGTCGTTCCCGGGCAACGCACCGAGTTCGATCCCGACCGGCAACCCCTGACTGAGTCCGGCCGGAATGCTCAGCGCCGGTGCGCCGAAGCGCGGTGCCATGAACAGATTCTGCGCCACGAGCCGGCCGTCTCCGGCGAATCTGGCGGCCGGCGTCGGTTGAAATATCGTGCCGACGATGCTCCGCACCTCATCCTC
>CBQVAZ010000272.1:0-5409 GCA_967720205.1 uncultured Gemmatimonadaceae bacterium
ATCGCCCAGCCGCTGCAAAAGTCCAACGTCTTCCCGCCCATGGTGATCAGCATGATCGCCGTCGGTGAACAGACTGGTGGACTGGACGAAATGCTCTCCAAGATCGCCGACTTCTACGATGAAGAAGTCGACGCTGCAGTCAGCGGGTTACTTTCGCTGCTCGAACCAGTGATGATCGTCTTCCTCGGCGTGGTCGTCGGCGGCATGGTCGTCGCGATGTACTTGCCGATCTTCGACATGATCAACGCGGTTCAATAGTCCACCGTGAAGGTCACCTAACGAGAAACGCCCCGGTCGAAAGGCCGGGGCGATTTCGTTTTGGGACTAAAAGCGGAAGCGCAGACTAACGCGGACAGATCGAGGACAAACACGGAGACTGCTTGTTGTTAACAACGGTTCCTTCCGCGTTCGTCTTTTCGTCTCCGCGTTGTCCGCGCTATCGCTTTAATACCGCCTTTCTTCTTCGCCGAAGAACGGCCGGCGATCGTCCAACGGACGATCCCTCAGGGGCGGACGGTCGGCGAGTTCGATCGGCCGACGCACTTCGCGCTCGTCCGTGCTATGTAGCGCGTCGAGGTTGATCGATCTCTCCGCGAGATTCGTCAGCGTATCGTCCGCCCTCTTCTCCTCGTTGAGCGACTGCTCCAGTAACGTCTCGTGCCGATCATAGCCGAGCAAGCCGGCGAACGTGCATAACGTGCCGTAGCCGGCGATCTCGTAATGCTCCACGTGCTGCGCCGCGTCGATGATGCCCGCGTCGACAACGCCCGGATCGCCTTTCTCCTTCATCAAGTCTTCCGCCTCCTCTAAGACGCCCGCCATCCCTTTGCATCTGTGCCCGCGCGGATTCTCGTCGAGCTCATCGAAGATTCTCTCGAGCCGGCCGGCTTGTTGTCGCGTTTCTTCCAAATGCTTTTCAAGTGCTGCTCGCAACTCAGCGTGCTGCACGCGTTCGATCACTTTCGGTAGCGCCTTGAGGATCTGATCCTCAGCGTCGCGCATGTCGCGCAGTCGCTCAACGTAGAGCGAGTGCAGTGACTCGAGTCGCATGGGTTTCCTCCGGAGAGTGGTGTGAAGGTCGGGGCCGCGTGCTACGAGCCGCAAAGACCATACGCGCGCCGTCACGCACGAGTGCGCATGACAAGTTGTCGAGTGGGTTGACTCAGCGATGCTCGCTGGGTCGAGGGGGCGAGACCCGCAAGTGCTGATAGCACTGCACGATACGCATCTCGCGAAGCGTACGGGACCGACCTCAGCGGGTGCGGCGCGCTCATTGCGTTTGCGGAACACTGTCTTGTACGCGATGCCCACTGTGTCTCGAATCTTTTCCAACTTCGCTAACGGAACCGCTCGCATCGTGGTCGTGCGTCTGACCGACGCGACCGGTCTTCTCTGTGCCGTGCCGGCGCTCCGGGCGCTTCGAAGCGCTGCGCCCAACGCACATATCACGCTGCTCGGTCTTCCATCGGCAGCCGAACTCGCGGGCCGATTCAGTTCGTATGTCAACGATTTCATCTCGACGCCGCGCGGCCCGCGCATCGGCGGTGAGTATGACCTCGCTGTCGAGCTGCAAGCGCCCGGCGAACAAGTGCACGCGCTGTCGGCGCAGCTTGGCGCCCGCTTCACCGCCGGCTTCAGGATGGGATCGCCTAACGGGACGAATGACGCGACGCAGCTTCGAGTGGAGTGGCCCGAGCAAGGGCCCGAGCTACTTCGGCTGCTGTTGCTTATCCGCGCGCTCGGCATCCGGGACCAGGGTGACGCGCTCGAGTTTCCATTTACACCGCGCGATCGCTCGGAGCTCGAGAGCTGCCGTGACGCGCTGGCACTCGTCGGCGGACCGTTCGTCTGCATCCAGCCCGGCGGCCGGCTGCCCGAGCGGCGCTGGCAGGCCTCGCGTTATGCTCGCGTCGCCGACGCTCTGGCTGTGCACGGGCTGCGCATCGCGCTGACAGGGCCCGCGTCGGATCGGCCGGTCGCCGAAGCCGTCGCCGCTCGCATGCGCACTCGCGCGATCGACCTCACAGGCTGCCTAACGATGGGCGCCTATGCCGTACTCCTCGACTACGCCTACCTCCTCATCAGCAACGACACGGGCGTCACACGCCTTGCAGAAGCGATCGGCACACCAAGCGTGACAATCGCGTCAGGCAGCGACGTACCGCTCTGGCGGCCGTCAGATCGCGCGCGCTACCGCGTGCTCTGGCTCCCCGGCAGCGAACGTCCGTCCGCCGAGCGTCTGTTCTCGACGTGGCCGGACAACGCGAGCGGCATCACTGTCGAAGCCGTGCTCGACGCCTGCGACGCTTTGTTGGCGGAACCGGCGCTCAAACAGCGCGCCGCGGTCCGAGCGCACCTCGCGCGCTTGCGTCACGAGTCGCGCCTCGCTCGTCCGCTCGCGCAGGCGCCAGCGAGACCCGACGCATCTCGTGTCTTACGCGCTTCGTGAGAGCAGCCGGTATGCAACCATTCGTATTTCTCGATAAGGCTGTTCTCCTCGCGGACCAGCCCTTCACCGTCGATCCCGCGCGACTCCGCTTCGCTTCCGGATGGACCCTCGCGCTCGACCGCCTGCACAGCGCTGGATACGGTCTCGCGACAATCTCCAACGAGAGCGGAATCGCGTTCGGCTACTACGACGAGCATGCGCTAGAAGTCGTGCAGCGACACATCGCGTCTCGCTTTGCGGCGCGCGGATTCGAGCTCGCTGGCTTTCTCTACTGTCCGCACCACGCGGAGGGATCTGTCGCGCGCTACACAGTGGATTGCGACTGTCACCTCCCCAAGCCGGGCCTTCTGCGACGCGCAGCTGCGGAGTTTGGAGCGGATCTGCAGCGATCCTGGCTCATCGGAGATTCAGCGGACGATATGCTCGCCGCTCGCCATGCTTCCGTTCGCGGTCTCGTCCTGGACAGCGGCTCGGAGAGCGACCTCTTCGTCGGACGGCGCCAGACACACTCGTATCACGTGGCGCCGGATTTGTGCACCGCGGTCGACCTCATCATTGACGAGCTGCGAACAGAGGCCGCCGCCTAACTAGTTGGTGGAGACATCGCGATGTTGTGGGCGATTTTCTATATAGCAGTCCTATTCTGGCTCGTGGGTATCATCGCATCGGTGACCGCGGGTGGTTTGCTGCATCTCTTGCTTGTCGTAGCTGCCGTCGCCTTGATCTGGGACCTACTCAAGCGCGGCAGCCACCGCCCAGCCTAGACCGACGCCGAGTTCTGGTCGTCGAGTGTCGCCGGTTGCGCGTCCGGCGGTGTGAAACCGGTCTGCATCGAGCTGGCAGCGTCACCGCCTAACGCTTCCATCAGAGCACGGAACGTCACCGGCTTGGCGAGATGTACGTCGAAGCCGGCTTCGCGCGATTTCTGACGGTCGGCTTCCTGTGCCCAGCCTGAGAGCGCGACGAGTCTGATGCCGGCCGCCCATGGCGCCGCACGCATGCGCTGCGCGACTGCATGGCCGTCGAGACGCGGCATGCCGATGTCGACAATCATCGCGTCCGGCCGAAATTCCGCCGCTGTGTACAGCGCTTCGATTCCATCGTGCGCGACGCGCGTCTCGATCCCGCCCAGCGTGAGCAGTGTATCGAGCGCTTCGGCCGCATCTACGTTGTCGTCAACGACGAGCACGCGACGCGGAGTCTTCGCGGGACGCGGAGGCGTCGAGACTCTCGGCCCCTCGCGATCAGCCGCGCCACCGAGACCGGCTGGCGTCGCGGGCGCCGCGTGAACGGAGCCACGCGCGACGTCTGTCTTTCGTGTCTTCACCAGAACAGGCAAACGCACGACGAACTCGCTACCGCATCCCTCGCCTTCGCTCTCTGCCACAACCGATCCACCATGCAGGTCGACGACTCGGCGCACTAACGCGAGCCCGATGCCGAGGCCTCGAGGTTGCTCGTGGTCCACTTCGCTGTGCACACGCGCGAACGCGCCAAAGACGTGCGAGAGCTGGCCGGGCGGTATGCCGATTCCATTGTCGCGCACCCTGACGACGATCCACCCCTCTTGCATGCGGGCCGTGACTGAGATGCTCCCGCCTTTCGGGGTGTACTTGCACGCGTTGTTCAGCAGGTTCGAGAACACCTGCGTTAGGCGTACCGGATCGGCGTTGAGATGCACCGGCTCCTCCGGCATCGTCACTGTCACTCGCTGCGCCGAACACTCCGCCGAGTCGCGCACAGTCTCGACGGCCGCGGCGATGATGGCGGAGAGCGTCGTGGCCTCGCGGCGAAGCTGAATCACGTTGCGCGTTACGCGGCTCACATCGATGAGATCGTCCACCAGACGCACCATGTGAGCGATCTGCCGCCGGATTGTCGCGCGCGCCTGCTCGTTCGCCGCGGGGTCCGTGCTATGCGCGAGGATCTCCGCGGAAGTGACCATGGGCGCGAGCGGATTGCGAAGCTCGTGCGCGAGCGTCGCGAGAAACTCGTCCTTCAGCGAGTCAGCTTCTCGCAGCGCTTCTTGTGCGACCTTGAGCTCGTGCACGTCGGTCGAGGAGCCGACCCACTGCACGATCCTGCCTGACGCGTCTCGCATCGGTACGGCGCGGCTGATGTGCCAGCGATAGACGCCGTCGTAACGCCGAATGCGGTGCTCGAAGACGAAGGCTTCGCCGCTCCCTATCGCGTGCGCCCAGCGACGCGCTCCCTCGCGACGATCGTCTGGGTGAATGGCGCGAACCCACTTCCCCTGCGTGATCTCGCCGGAGTGCAGCCCCGTGTACTCACTCCATTGTGTGTTCGCGTAATCGGCGATGCCTGCCGCGGTCGCGGAAAAGACCTTTTGCGGCATCGCGTCCATCACGAAGGTCAGCTGCTTCTCGTTCTTGCTGACGACGTCGAGGCTGCGTTGCAGCTTCTCATTCAGGTCCGCCACGCGAGCCTCGGATCGCTTGCGCGCTTCGGCTTCCTCTTGCAAGCGCCGCCGCACACGATCGACTCGCGCGCGCGCGCGGTGCATCGCTTCGGACGTCACGGCGATCAGCACGCCGGCGCCGATGAACAGCACGATGCGAAGTTCATCACCGGGCGTGCGATTGTTCCAGCCACCTCGTCCCACGAACAGCACCATCTCGAGGGCGGCGCCGGCAAGTGTCGCGGCGATCGTGGGACCGAGACCACCCGCGTACGCCGCGAGCGCCACCGGTATGATGAAAAGCAGTGGGAGCGAGGTCCCATGTACAACGCTGTCGAGCGCGTATCGCGCGATGATCGTTGCGCCGAGCGCAACCGACGCGACGACGTAACCGAACCAGCCGCGGTTCGCGAGCTGCCAGGTTCCGCTACGACTCGTCGTCTGCGTCATCCTCGTCATCCAGCGCGCCGTCCTTGTAGCGCTTGAGCTTGCGCGATAGGGTCCGCCGGGAAATGCCGAGGATCGATGCCGTTTCAGCTTC
>CBQVAZ010000273.1:0-5372 GCA_967720205.1 uncultured Gemmatimonadaceae bacterium
AGTACGCGTACCTCTCCGACGTCACGTGCGTCGAGTACAGGGACCTCGAGCAGCCGCTGGAAGTCGTCTGGCACCTGCGTTCTATCACCTGGCGCGCATTCATTCGCATAAAGGCGCAACTAACCAAGGGCGCGCGCCTCAGCGTCAAAAGCGTGTGGCCGATCTACAAGGGCGCCGATTGGCTCGAGCGCGAGTGCTACGACATGTTCGGCGTCGAGTTCGAAGGGCATCCGGATCTGCGACGCATCCTGATGTGGGAGCAGTACAAGGAGGGCTTCCCGCTACGCAAAGACTTCCCGCTGCGCGGCCGCTTCTCGCGCGCCGAGCAGTTGCGGCAGGCGCTCGCGGCGAACCCTGAAGCGCGGTACTCCATGGAGGAACTGCAAATCGCGGATGCGTTTGAAGACCTCCCCTCCGACATGCGCAAGCGCTTGTTAGGCGGCGAGGAGACGGGCGAATAGATGGCCACGAAACGAACCGTCGACGTCGCGCTCTCGACGACCGGGCTCGATTCACAAGGCCGGCCGCAGCGCGTGCCGCTCGTCACGGACGAAAGCGGCAACGTGACCACGATGGAAGCACCGCCGGCGCTCGAGCCGGAGCTCGAGGGCGAGCACATGCTCATCAACCTCGGGCCGCAGCACCCGGCGACGCACGGCGTGTTGCGACTCGTGCTGGAATTGGACGGTGAGACCGTCGTGCGCTGCATCCCGCACGTGGGCTACTTGCACTGCGGCTTCGAGAAGATCGGCGAGTATCGCCAGTACAATCAGATCATCCCCTGGACCGACCGCGAGGACTACCTCAACTCACCGGGGAACAACGTCGCCTTTGCGTTAGGCGCCGAGCGCTTGTTCGGGATCGAATGCACGGAGCGCTGCAAGGTGCTCAGGGTGATCGCGATGGAGATGTCGCGCATCATGTCGCACCTCGTCTGGCTCGGCACCACCTGCATCGACATCGGCGCGTTCACGCCGTTCCTCTGGTCCTTCCAGGAACGCGAGAACATCTACAACCTGCTCGAAGGCTGGTGCGGCGCGCGTTTGACGACGAGCCTAACACGCGTCGGAGGGATGATCGCCGATGTGCCGGACGGCTGGGTCGAGGGTCTCAAAGGATTCCTGCAGACCTTCCCCAAGACGATCGCCGAAGTCGATCGCATGGTTACCCGCAACGGGATCTGGGTTGGCCGCACGATCGGCATCGGGGCGATGTCCGCTACCGAAGCGTTGAACTACGGACTCTCCGGTCCGATGGCTCGTGCGTCGGGCGTCGCGTATGATGTGCGCAAGGATTTTCCGTATCTCGACTACGAGACGTACGATTTCGACGTCCCCGTGGGCACGACCGGCGACGTGTACGATCGCTTCCTCGTTAGGATGGAAGAGCTACGTCAATCCGTACGCATTCTCGAGCAAGCCGTCGCGCGGCTCCCCGATGGGCCCGTGAACATCGATGACCCGCGCATCATCCTTCCGTCAAAGACGAAGGCGACAACCGAGATGGAGTCAATGATCCATCACTTCAAAGTCGTCATGGAAGGACCGCGTCCGCCAATCGGTGAGTCGTACGTCGCCGTTGAAAGTCCGAAAGGCGAGAAGGGCTACTATATGGTTTCCGACGGGACGTCCAAGCCGGTTCGCTGGCGCATAAGGCCACCGTCGTTCGTGAACCTGTCGGCGATTTCCAAAATGGTTGAAGGGCACCTTCTCTCGGATGTCATCGCCATCAACGCATCTATCGATATCGTGATGGGGGAAATCGATCGGTGAGCGCAGCGAACTCGCAGCGCGCCAACGGCGCGCAAGGTCAAATAATCCTGTGAGCCATGGTCCTTCAGCATCCGGCGGCGCGGCCCTAAAGTCGTCGCCTCACGGTCCTGCTGCCGCGCCTTACAAGCAAGTCTTCGTCGGCGAGACGCGCGAGCGGCTGGAAGAGCTCATCAAGCGCTATCCGACTCGTCAGGCAGTGCTCCTCCCGGCGCTCTGGATGGTGCAGGACGTCAACGGCTGGGTGAGCGAGGAAGGAATGCAGGAGACTGCAAACATCCTCGGCCTAACGCCTGCGTATGTGAAAGGCGTGGTGACGTTCTACACGATGTACCACCAGCATCCTGTCTGCAAATACTTCATCCAGGTGTGCACGACGACGCCGTGCAACGTGTGCGGCGCCGAAGATGTCGTGAATGCGTTCCTCAAGCAGACCGGGTGCGATGAGCTTGGCGTGACGTCGCCGGACGGACGCTTCACAGTGATCGAAGTCGAATGCCTCGGTGCCTGCGGCTTCGCGACGCCGGTGATGGTGAACAGCGAGTTCATTGAAAACGTGACGCCGGACAGAGTGCCGGATATCATCGGCCGCTTAAAACGCTCTTAGCTCTGACCTCTGACCTCTGACCTCAGACCTCTGACCTGCAGTTAATGGGCTATCCGTTCAAGCCACACCCAAGAGAAACGCTGGTTCTCTCCAAGTACTTTGGAGAACGCGAGGCTATTTCCCTCGACGGCTGGCAAAAGCGCGGTGGCTACACGGCTCTCAGGAATGCGTTAGGCATGGATCCGGTTGCCATCACGAACGTCGTAAAGGAATCGGGACTGCGCGGCCGCGGTGGCGCGGGCTTCCCGACGGGACTCAAGTGGTCCTTCATGAAGCTCGGAGACGGCAAGCCGCACTATCTCTGCTGCAACGCCGACGAATCCGAGCCCGGGACGTTCAAGGATCGCGAGATCATGCGCTGGACACCGCACGCGCTGATCGAGGGGTGCGCCATCGCCTCATACGCTATCGGCGCCGAGACGTGCTACATCTATATAAGAGGCGAGTTCACCGAGCCGCTGCTGCGAATGGAAGACGCCGTGAAGGAAGCGTACGCAGCGGGAATCATCGGGCCTAACGCGATGGGCTCGGGCAAGACCGTGAACGTGTGGGTGCACAAGGGCGCCGGCGCGTACATCTGCGGTGAAGAGACCGCGATGATGAACTCGATCGAGGGGAAGCGCGGCAATCCGCGCATCAAGCCGCCGTTCCCCGCGGTGTCGGGCGTCTTCGGAATGCCGACGACGATCAACAATGTCGAGACGCTCGCCGCAGTGCCGCACATCCTGAATAACGGCGCCGAGTGGTACAAGAAGATGGCGCGTGCGGATAATCCCAAGAGCACAGGCACGAAGCTCTGGAGCGTGTGCGGGAATATCGCGCGGCCTGGGAACTACGAAGTCGAGATGGGTTTCCCGTTCAAGGATTTCTTGTACGATCTCTGCGGCGGTCCGCCGACCGGTCGCAAGTTCAAAGCTGTGATTCCAGGCGGCTCATCGGTCCCTTTCATGAACATGGAAGAGGCTGAGGCCGCGCTGATGGACTACGAAGGAATGGTCGCGCAGGGGACGATGTTAGGCTCGGCGGGCTGCATCGTGTTCGACGACGCGCAGTCCATCCCCAAGCAAGTCGCGCGTCTGGCGCGCTTCTACGCTCACGAGAGTTGCGCGCAATGCACGCAGTGCCGAGAAGGAACGGCGTGGACGACGAAGATCGTCGAGCGCATCGTCGACGGAAACGGGACGAGTGAAGATCTCGACACGCTGCTCGACATCGCGGAGCAGATGACAGGGAAAACGATCTGCGTGCTGAGCGATTCGTGCGCAGCGCCGGTCGTCAGCGCACTGCAGCGATTCCGCGGTGAATTCGAAGCGCTCATCAAGCGCAAGGTCCAGCCGTCCGTGCCGGTGGTGGCGTAATGGCGGATACGCCGCTCGTTAACCTAACGATTGAGGGTCGGCAAACGAGCGTGCCGGCGGGGACGACGATCCTCGAGGCCGCGAAGACAGTCGGCGTGCTCATCCCGCACTATTGCTATCACCCGGGATTGCCGATCGCGGGCGTATGTCGCATGTGCCTTGTCGACGTCGAGAAGGCGCCCAAGCTCGCACCGGCCTGTGCGACGTACGTGGCCGAAGGGCAGGTGGTCACAGTACATAACGAGAAGGCACGCGAAGCACGAACGGGCGTGCTGGAGATGCTGCTCATCAACCACCCGCTGGATTGTCCGATCTGTGATCAATCCGGCGAGTGCGAGCTGCAGGACTACACGTACGCAGAAGGTCGAGCGGATTCGCGCTATCGTGAACCGAAGCGCTTCAATCCCGTCGAGGACTTCGGCGGTGATGTGTTGTACGTGCCTAACCGCTGCATCCTGTGCACGCGCTGCGTGCGCTTCATGGAAGACGTCGCCAAAGAGCCGACGCTCAACGTGAGCGAGCGCGGCGACCGCGCGTACATCGGCTGCTTCGAGGGGAAGGACCTAACGCATCCCTGGTCCGGGAACGTCGTGGATCTCTGCCCGGTCGGTGCGCTGTTGTCCAAGGACTTCCTCAATAAGGCGCGTGCGTGGGAGCTAGATCGCACCGCATCCGTCTGTCCGGGCTGCACACAAGGGTGCAATACGATCGTCGAGACGCGCGACAACGTGGTGATGCGCCTCAAGCCGCGCTCGAACGAGGAAGTGAACGGCTACTTCATGTGCGACTACGGTCGCACGACGTACCGCGAGCTCAACCGCCGCGATCGGATCGAGACGCCCCTCGTTGCGGACAACGGTGGCTTGGAGAGCATCGGATGGGAGTTGGCGATTGAAGCCGCGGGGAATGTCTTGCGTGGGAGGAAGGTGTTCATTCTCGCGTCGCCGGGCCTTTCGAACGAAGCGCTACATCTGCTCGCGCGCATTTCGGCGATCTCCGATGGCGGTCGTGGAGCCTTCCGAGTCGAGCGCGGAGCCGAGGCACCGCTGGCCGGAGTGGAAGATCTGGCACTTCGCGCCGAGCGTGCGCCTAACGTGCGCGGTGCGGAGTTGATGGGCTTCAGGGAGAGCGACTCACCGCTGACCGAGCTTACGCGCGAGGACGTGCTCATCGTGGCGGATCATCCGCTCGGAGCGAACGACATCACACATGCGGCGCGTGCTGCCGCCGTGGTCGTCATTGGCACGACGCTGCCTGAGGGGCTGCGCAACGTCGCCGTGGCACTTCCGATCGCGAACATGGCGGAGGAAGAGGGAACATTCACGAATCTCCGCGGCCGCGTGCAGCGCTTCCTCCAGGCCAAAGTAGCGCCCGGCGAGTCACGCCCGAGTTGGTCCGTTCTCGCCGATTTGTTAGGTGCGCTCGGCAAGCCTAACCAGTACTACACGGCCGGTAGTGTGTTCGCCGCTTTGGCTTCATCGCACGCGGATTTCAACGGCCTCACATACGACCGCCTCGGCCTGCGCGGACTGCCAGTGCTGAACGCGCAGCAAGCTGCGGGAGGCGTCGCGTGATCTTCACCGTGCTCGCAACGCTGCAGGCAGTCGTTGACCGACAGCAACCGGCGCGGTTCTGGCC
>CBQVAZ010000274.1:0-5329 GCA_967720205.1 uncultured Gemmatimonadaceae bacterium
ATCGCTCCGAAGAATGAAATGATTGGAGTGATGACCAGCTGAGTCGCAGCTCGCATAGACAAATGTCGTTGCATCTTTCGGGGCACCGGCGCTGCGGCGGCGTCTAGATTATCGCGCCAAGTCACGCGGAGCAGAAGCCGCAAAGGCGTTTCACTCCTCACCGTCATGCTATGCTGCTCTTACTCACAGCCCTACTCGGCTTCGTGGTTCCGAACGGATTCTTCCTTTACTGGCTCTTCTTCGAATTCAATGGCTTGAGGCCAGTCTTCCAGAACCATCTCGCGTTAGGCTTCATCCTGGACGTTCTGCTCGTCCTGATCATTCTCAGTGTGTACTTCGCACGCCACCCCATCGGCCGAGTGAAGTGGCCGTGGTTTGTCGTTCTCTCGTTTGTCGGGGGACTCGGCTTCAGCCTGCCGCTCTACTACTGGCTCAACCGTCGAGCCCCAGCGACCTAAGACTTCGCAAGCCGCAGAGACGCGTGCAGGTCATTGGGGACTTCCCCGAACGGCTGGGTGCTCGAGCAACACAGCTAGCTCGCTATCGGCCGCGATTATCGCGCGAATCCGTGGGAAGCTCGTAAGCGCCCACTTGATCCACCCAGCGGCACGATCCGCTTGCCCAGCTCGCAGCGCCGCCCGCGCGGCCGGCAAACCAATGTCTCTCGCGCCTCCCTGCCCTAACGCTTTGGCCCGGTCGAAGGAGACCAATGCTTCGGCGGGATGTCCCGCCTCGAGTTGCGCCAAGCCAAGCCGCCAAGCGACCACGCGGTTATTCGGGTTGGACCGAAACAGCTCGGTGTAGAGCCGCTCCGCATCGGCCCATCGACCAGCAGCGAACGCCGCAGAGGCTCGCGCAGCGGGCGCTCCTGCAGCGATCGCGGCCTGGTACTTCGGCGTGACGACTGCTGCCATGAAGTCGAGCGTCTCCGCGATGATTCGCGCTGTGGCTTCAGAGCTATCGCTGACATCAAATCCGTGCGGTCCTGATGGATGGCTGATCAGCGTGACGGGCGCTCCGGCCAGCGTTAGGTGCTGTGTTAGCGAGTCGAGGCCCCGGTTCAGTTCTGGCGAGTCCAGTCCTGCCCTAACGATTAGCGCGGGCACGTCCACGCGGGGATCGTCCGCCGAGCCCCTTCCATAATAGAGCACGTAGCCGCGAACTCCCGGCCGCGAGCCCGTGAGCGCGAACGGGGTTCCCGTCGAAGTCTGCCCCGATCCCGCCCAGACCACGAGATTGCTCGCGTCCACTCCGAGCGCCGCGCCTCGACGCCTCAACACTGAAACCACTGAATCAAGGTCTGCGATCGAGGTCTGTATGTTCTCGGCGAACGAACGCTGCATGTCGAACGTCGGCCCCGGATAGAGCACTCCGGCCATGCCGCGCGACGTGACCAGTCGCGCCCAATCGACGTAGCCGCGCCAGGTGTTGAAGTCTGCGTTTGTCCCGTTGGCGAACACCACGACGGGCAGTCGTTCTCGCGATCCGGCCGGTCGATAGACCTTGAAGCCGCGGCGTGGGCCAATGGACGGCAGAAAGGAATCGATCTGGACTGCGACGCGCGCGGGAGCGGGCGAACGGACTACCAGCGGTGGTCCAACATCCTGTGCTTGGAGTACTGCCCTTGGTGCCGTCAACAGAGCGAGGCTCAGGCAGGCGAGCGACATTCGATGGGGAGACATGCCTATTAGATCGCGGCCGCGCGCCGACTGTTGCTGTCGCGCGTGTCAGAGTCAGGTCAACGAGTCGACTCGTTGACCAGCTATACCAATCCGTGGTCCAGGCGCGTTAGGACCTAACGAGGCCGCGACGAGCTGTCACTTAGCCTTCGCCAGCACCGTCTCCACACTCGTCTCACTCCCCGGCGTGATCTTGAATCGCTTCATCGCATCGCCATCCTGCGCGATGAAGACAATCGAGCCGTCCTCCGGGAACGCCCAGCGAATATCCGCCTCGTTCTCCAGCGCGAGGCTCAGCGGCAGCTCGAGCACCTGCACGCCATCGACGAAGACGACGTACCCCGTTTGCACGCGCATGAGCCACACCAAGTGCTTGCCGTCGCCCGTGAACTTGAGCAAGCGCACTCTGTCGTTCGTCGCGAGAAACTTTCCGTCGATCGCCACACCATTCTGTGGAGCGGCAACGACCCACGCGACATGCTTGTTGTCGGCGCTCCATTGGAATAGCCCTTGGAATCCAGTATGGCCTAACGTGGCATCCACTCCCAATGTCGAATATGGCACGCCGTCGACAACAGCCGATGCGGTCGGATGGCCTGCAAGAAATGCGAAGCGTGTGCCGTCACGGCTAAACGTTAGGTTAGACGCGGCCACAGCCGGATACTTCTTCCCGTTCACGACAACGACGAATTCGAAGCCGGCGGCAGCGGAGCGCGCGATATAGCCGACCGAGTTCCCCTGGATCACTGCTGGCGTCAACAGACTCGCCGGCTCTTGGCGCGTGCGCCCTTCCACCGGGAAGATCGTCGTGTATCCGTCGGACTCCTGATCGCCGACGATCACGAACGCCTTGTTGTTCGTGGTCCCGCGATAGACGCCGCGTCCGTCCGCCGTGAAGGCGACGTCCGAGAAGCCGCCGGGGTATTCCATTCCCTTCTTTCCGTCGACCAAGATCCACTGCCGCTGACAGCGCGCGGCGAAGTGCTTCGCGTCGGCGCTGATGAACACGGCGTCGATCCCCGCGTTGTCGCTGCACTCGCTACCGGGAACCTTGCGGTTGCCGACCGTGAGAAACCACGTGCGAGTCCCGTTAGGCGGCGTCACCGCTGCGGCGCCGAGTACGCCGGGGCCAGTGGGCGCCATGTAGAGCTTCACGCCTTCCACGCGCATGAAGGGCTGGCCATCGGCGAGGACGTCGGTCGCGCTCGCGCGCGGGACTGTGCGCTTCGTGAAGAGGTGCAGCCCGTCGGTGGTGAACTCCGGCTCGCCCGCGAGGTATGGCGCCGCTTTGCCATCGACGACCAGCGCCATCGAGGGTTGCGGCGCGTTAGGCGGGTTGATCGTCTGAAGGTAGGCGTGGTGCTCGCCGTCCGGACTCCATGCGATCGCAGGCCTCTCTTGCGAGACGGGGCCCGGCTTCCCGTCGACGACCAACTGGTAGTTGGAGCGCGAGTTCTGATTGTTGAACAGGATGACGTACCAGTGCTTGCTGCGCGGGGTGAAGCCGAAATCGTGGATCTGAGATGCGCTCATATTGGCCATCTGCGCGTCCCATGGGGTGCGGAGCGCGTCTTTGCCGTCGACGATGACGACGAGTTCTTGTCCGACCTTGCCGAAGTAGGCATAGCGGCTGCCGTCTTCGCTCCACACGATCTTTGAATTGTTGAGGTTGGGGACGAAGAAGATCTCGTCGAAGCGCGGGCCGTCTGTGCCGTCGTAGACCATCACTTGTCTGCTGCCGCGGAGGACGACCGCAGCGAGGTGTTGGCCTTTGTGGCTGATGGCGAATTGCACCCCCGGCTCGGCGGCGAGCAGAACTTGGGATTCGACTTTGGCCTTTTGCGCCGCGCCCGCGAGGGACGGGCCCCCTAGCATGAGGCACAGAGCAATAAAAGGAGCAGCCAAATCCATGCGACGGTGCGACATGAGTCCTCCGAAGGACGCGGTGGCGCGATTTGGTTGTGTCTGAATCGCGCGTACTCTCTGACCGACATTGCGCAGTCCGTCGGCGAGAGCCGTCAGCTTCCCCCACCGTCGCCGCCTGATAGGTTCACGCTTGCTTATGGGAGTGGCCGGCGCATTTTCACGAGGTTTCCCAACCCTGGTGTTTCCGGCGCGGTCGCTGCAGCATCTCCGCGCCTGACCCCAATCTCAGCGCAGTCACGGAGATGTCACATGGCATACGTCGATGGATTCGTCATCCCTATTCCAAGGAGAAAATTGGCGTTGTATCGGCGCCAGGCGCAGAAGGCCGGGAAGATCTGGCGTGAGCTTGGTGCGCTGGAGTTCCGCGAATGCGCAGGCGACGATCTCAATGGCAAAGGCGTCGGGATGCCATTTCCAAAGCTGGCGAGGCTCAAGCCTGGTGAAACGGTGATGTTTTCGTGGATCGTCTACAAGTCCCGCGCGCAGCGCGATCGTGTGAATGCGAAGGTCATGAAGGATCCGCGAATCGCGAAGATGATGAACGTGATGCCGTTCGACGTCAAACGCATGACGTACGGCGGATTCCGGGTGATCGTCGACGCCTAACTATCGATCAGGGCGTCAGGCAGGCGCGCTTGCCCCCGTACCCCTTGGCGTTGCTGCGGTCTCATTCAGCCACGCGCGCAACGTCTCGAGAATGATTGGGTTGAACACTCTCGCAGGCGCCGCGGCTCCGCCAGTTGGCGGCGCAAAGATCCGATAACTCTCTTCCGTCGACGCGGCGCGGAAGAAGGAATGGTCGATCGAATCCAGCACGACGAAGCGTCCGTTGCCCGGCGTCGTTCTGTTGATGACCTCAGCGATCCACGCGCTGCTCGCGCGATCGACGAGCCAGTCCGCCGCTCCCCACATCGTTAGAACACGCGGGTGTAGTGGCTTCTCCGCTGTGCTCGACGGCAGGCGCGTCGCGGCCACCTTCGTCCACGCGTCGGCGAAGCTCTTGTCGGCGACTTCGTAATGGAACGTGTAGTGACGATCGCCAACGTACTTGTCCTCCGCGACCCATCCCAACTTCTGCAGCTCCGGATTGCCCGCGAGTATTTCATGCGGCGTTTTCCTTTCGATTAGCAGTGCGGACCAGAAGCGCGCCTGGTTCAGAGTCTCGCGATCGATCTCGTTAGGCTTCGTCCCGTCTAACGATGCGAGTCTTCGACGCTGTTCGAAGACGGCCTCGAACCACGTTGCAGCGCCGGAGCCGTAGACAGCGATCCCTTTGACAGGCAGCTCGATGGCGATGAGCGGCGCGAACATTCCGCCCATACTGTGCCCGAGGAGAAACGTATTGTCGGCGTCCACGAAGTCGAATCGGGTGAGTGCCTGCAGCGCTTTCTTGTAGCCATCGAGCTCACGATCGAAGCCGACGTCACGCAGAGGCCCGCCTTCGCTGTCGCCGCAGCCGGGGCGTTCGACGCGCAATGTGACGTAACCGTGTCGAGTGAGATCGTTGGCGATCCATGTGAAGACCGCTTTGTTGTCCGCTATTGGCGTGTCGATAGCGAAGCACGTGTGACCGCCCTGGAGCAGCATCACGGCCGGATGGCGTCCCGCAGCGCTTGGGCGCGTAATGATTGTCCGCAAGCGCGCGCCGTTGCTGATCACCGAGCCGTAGACGACGTCGTAGCCTTCGCCCTTCTCGCGCGGCATCTCTCGCAACGTGACGCGCT
>CBQVAZ010000275.1:0-5328 GCA_967720205.1 uncultured Gemmatimonadaceae bacterium
AGGAACTCCAGCTCCTTGAACCAATGCTCGGCGTGCGAGACCTCAGGATCCGAGAGGATTGGATTCTCGCCCATGATGTACATACCGCGCACTGGTGATCCTTCGGCAACGATCTGCGTAACCTTGAGACCGACCTCGAGCGGAATGCGCTCGTCAGGCACGCCCCAGGTGCTGGCGAACATGTGGCGGATCGCCGGATCAGTCACTGGCTGATAGTCCGTGTAAACCATCGGGATCGAACCGACGTCGCTTGCGCCCTGCACGTTGTTCTGTCCGCGGATCGGAATCATCGCCGCGCCCCAACGACCGATCATGCCGGTTGCGAGCATCAAATTCAAAAGCGATGCAACGATATCGGTGCCCGTACTGTGTTGTGTCAGCCCCATTGCCCAGAGCGTCGCGCTGCGTGGACCGCGCGCGTACCATTCCGCCGCTTGGCGAATGAGATTCGCCTGAACGCCGGAGATCTGTTCCGCACGCTCCGGCGTGTACGGCTTCACTGCATCGCGAACTGAATCGAAGTCGTGCGTTCGAGCCGCAATGAACGCCTTGTCCTCGAGTCCGAGCGCCAGCACGTGATGCAACATGCCATTCAACAGCGCGACGTCGGTGCCCGGCAACGGTTGTAAATGAATGTGCGCGCGCTCTGCCAATTCGATGCGACGCGGATCAGCCACTATCAGCTTTGCGCCACGTTTGACGGCTCGCTTGATCGCTGCGCCAAAGACCGGATGACTCTCCGTTGTGTTCGCGCCAAGAATGAAGATGACATCCGATTCTTTTTCGACTTCGCGCATCGAGCCGGACGCTGCGCTCGTATTCATCGCGCGTTGCATCGCGCTCACGCTGGACGAGTGACAGAGTCGAGTGCAGTGATCGACGTTGTTCGTCCCCATCGCGGCGCGGAACATCCGCTGAAGCAGATAGTTCTCTTCGTTGGAGCACTTCGCGCTTTGAAATACTGCCAGCGACTTGGGACCGTGCGTGTCGCGTAGTCTCGTGAGCTCCTGAGCGACGATCTCCATCGCTTCATCCCACGTCGCTTCGCGGAACGGCTCATACCAACTGTTCGGTGTCGCGCCGCGATCGCGAGGATCGCCGAGCGTATCCATTCCAGTCGGCGCTCGACGAAATGGATTCGTGCGCGGACCCTTCTTCTTCTTCGTGCTCGATTCGCCCTGCACGTCTGCCCACGGACCACCGCGTCTTCCATACGTAGCGACGCCATCGTGCTCGCCGTCGAAGACCCAACGATCACCCTTCTTGAGCCAACCTCTCCGCACGAGTGGTTTGAGGAGTCGATCGCGATGCTGCACGAAGTCGTAACCGAATCGTCCCTTGACGCATGTCGATCCGATGTTCGGCGTGTTCTCCTCGATCCACGGTGATTGCACGTGGACCACCTGATTGTCGCGCACTTGTAGATCGATCTGGCAACCAACTCCGCAATAAGGACACACTGAGCGCACTGTCTTGTCTGGCTCTGGCATGTCCTTCGAGCGCATGTGCTCAACCATCTGTCCGTTGTTCGCGCGCACAGCCATCGGCAGGATGTCGTGAATCGCGCCCGTCGGACAGACGCGCACGCACTCACCACACCACGTGCATCCTGCGTGCTCGGGATTGCCGTCAGCGCCGACGATTATCTGCGCGCCGCTGCCGCGATAAGCGACGTCGAGCACTCCGACGACCTGGATGTCTTCGCACGCTCGCACGCAGCGCGTGCAGAGAATGCACGTCGACATGTCGTGCCGAATGATGAGATCTCCATCGCGTTCGTCGCCTTCTCTGAGAGGGAGATCGTTGCTACGCGTCGTCGGGACATCATAGCGTCGCACATACTGTTCGAACTCGTTGCGATATCCGTTCGCTGGGATCTGCTCGACTGGATATCGCTCGAGCAACATCGAGAGCACGCCGCGTCGATTTTTCACAGCGGCCATCGACTCTGTCGTGACGATCATGCCGTCGCTTGCTTGTATCGCGCACGCGGGAAGAAGCTTCGGCGATCCCTCTACTGAGACGAGACAGATGCGACAGTTGCCGACATTCGTGAGCTCTGGATACCAACACAACGTGGGCACGTCGATGGCGAGCTCGCGCGCGGCGTGAAGAATTGTCGCGCCGTCGCGAACAGTGATTGTGCGGCCATCGATAGTGAGTGTCGGCATCGCTTGCTTCATTCCTCACGCGATTCGCTGAACAAGATGTGCAGCGTGCGTGAGCAGACGAAAGAGGTGTTTGCTTGCATTGTATTGCGCAATGTGTGCGTAAGTTCTATATTCGCGGCCAGATACAACGGAGCGCGCAAGAGGAAATCGCGTGGGTTTATCCCGAACTGAGTTCCTCAACGTCGAATCGGTCGCAGCAGTACGCGACGCACATCGCTTCCATCGCATCGCGTCAACGGCGACGCGGGAATTTCGTCTCCCCCATTTTCTTTCGCTGCCTCAACATTCTTGCCTGACGAGAAACGTGCACACAGCGCGTTGTGCAATCGTTTCTGCTTTCTCTATTCGAGCCTCTGCAGTTCGATGCGCGTGCAGTTTTTCGCATATCGCTGCGTCGCGAAATCACGCGAGCCGCACCGGGGCGACTCGCGAGGTGCGCGAAGCCGCATTACGCGGCGAGGCTCATCTTTTTTCTTTCGTGATGTAACGCACTAGCGTGATGATCGTCGGAGTGTTCGACACGCTCTCGACGGTCATCGCTGTTCCGCTGTTCGACAACAGGTCTTTGCTGAGATTGCGCTGCGAAAGCGGCGCGTAGGACCAACCGAGTGCCTTACGATTGACTCGGTTGTGGCCCACCGATCCACCGGGGGATCGGACGGGCGTTCCACACTCGACATGGAGATTTATCCCATGGGTGCAAAGAAGAAGAAGGCCGCAAAGAAGGGCGGAAAGGCGAAGAAAAAGAAGTAGTCAGTCTTACGCCTACGAAAAAAGCCGGCGGAGTCTCGCCGGCTTTTTTTGTTGCGTGGTACCCGTTCGAGCTCGCGCTATCCAACCTTGTCGCGCGACCGGGGCTCGTCCTTCGTTGGCGCCTCACCATACACATACGCCAGCAATCTTGGGCTTACTTGCACTGCTGCTCCGCCCGAGATGATGATCCCCATCGGTTCCTCGCTAGGCACACCAGCCTTCGGTCGTTCGAACGTCTCCATATCCTTTCCTATGATTGGATTCGAGGCCGACGTGTCCGGCGAGAACGGTCCGCCGGCGACCGTCGGCCTCCGCAGCGTGATCATTGAATCGCGTGCGCTGAGCGCGCCTAGCAGATGGAGTGCCAAACGGCTTGCAACGCGATACTCAAGCGCCACGCGCAGATAGGCACACCAACGAGATTTGGAACCGCGGCGTGCGTCGTCATCCGACACACTCTACGGCGACACAGTGTGTCGCTACGCGACGAGCTTGCGCGCGAGGAAGACCTGGTCGGCGTTCCGATCCGGGATGACTGACGTCGCCCAACCGCGGTACTGCGATTTGAGCTCTTCGAGCGACAATACTGCCTGACCAGCTACGATCGTTTGAACTAGGTGAACCCCACCGTCGAGCGTGGCGCTCTTGAGCACGTCGATGACTCGCGCTCGCTCGTGCCGCGGCAACCGCTGCAATGCCTCTGACATGCAGACGACAGCGGCGAGTGGCGCGTCAGGCGCCGGCTCGAAGCGCTCGAGCGCCGAGACACACGGCGTGAGGCGTGAAATCAGCCCCGCTTCGCCGGCCACGTGGATCACGCGATCCACGAGCTCCGCATCCTCGTTGAGCGCCGTCACCTGACAGCCGTTTGCTGCCAGGAAGATCGCCGGTCCCTCAGCGCGCGCGTCCGCGACGAGTACGTGCCCGTGCTCACTTCCTTGAATGGCGGTGACGAGCGGCGCGTCGGCTGTTAGGCCCCAACGCTCTGGCCGCCGGTATTCCTCGAGCCGGCGCAGCCGTTTTCGCTTCCACGTGGTGAACGATGGAACGCGCAGTCGATCGCGGATGATGCGATCGACTTCCGCCCACAACAGGATCTCGTCGAAGGAGGTCTGCTCCTGCTGACGGAGACTCGTGACGGCCTCGTCGCCGATGCGAAGGAGGGCAGAGCGCGGAACCGAGTCTTTGTAGTACTCGATTTCCTGTTCTACGTATAGCTCGTACTCGTAGCGCAGCGATTTCGGCGTAAAGGCCTTCATGCCGTCGCCTGGACGCGTGAGGGTGCTCATAAGTTAGGCAGGTGCGCGTTATGCGCAAGCGGTCCGGAGATATCTCTCGTCAGGCGACGCGTTAGGTTTTTCGTCCTTCAATCGACTGCCTCGAGCAGCGCGCCTTTGATGTACCCGCTCTCTGGAATCGTGAGGATTTCCGGATGGTCCGTTGGTTGCGCGACGATGCGTCGCAACACCATCCGCCGGCCACTATCCTGCGCCGAGCGCTGCAACACATCGAGGAAGAGTGCCTTGCTCACGTGGTACGAGCAACTCGCAGTGAACAACATGCCGTTCGGCGCGAGAATTCGCATCGCACGGCGATTAATGTCGTTATAGCCTGCTAATGCGCGCGGCACACTGGCGCGCGTCTTGGCGAACGCGGGCGGGTCCAGCACGATCAGATCGAAACGCAGTCCGGACTCTTCGGCTTCCGTCAGGTAATCGAACGCGTCGGCCTGGACGAACGTGATGTTTGAATAGCCGTTGAGCTGCGCGTTGGCGCGAGCACGCTCGAGCGCCGCCGCTGAGCTGTCCAGCGCCGTCACTTGCTTCGCGCCGCGTGCGAGGTGCAGCGCGAACGACCCATGGTAGCTGAAGCAATCGAGCGCGTGTTCTCTGCCCGGCGCGAATGAGCCGACAAGCGCGCGATTCTCCCGCTGATCCAGGAATGCTCCTGTCTTCTGACCGGTCCACGGCGCAGCGACGTACCGCACGCCGTGCTCGACGACTTCGATTTCGTGCGGGACATCACCAAAGACCACCGTGGTTTCGCGCGGCAGCCCTTCTCGGTCGCGAACTGGCGCGTCGTGGCGTGCGAGAATCCCGGTACAGGCCGTCTGCCTAACGAGTGCCTCGAGGATCTCGGCGCGAAATGCCTCTACCCCGGCGCTCAAAAACTGCACGACCAACCAATCGGCGTAGCGATCGCAGACCAGGGACGGGATCGCGTCACCTTCGCCATGAACGAGCCTGTACGCGGTCGTCTGCTCGGCGAGCCCAGCTCGTCTGCCTATGGCGTCGGCGATCCGACGGTCCCACCATGCCGCGTCGGTTTTGGCGTCAGCATCGCGGTCCAGCAGCCTGAGCGCGATCTCCGACGCCGGGCTCCAGAGCGCGACTCCCAACGCCGC
>CBQVAZ010000276.1:0-5302 GCA_967720205.1 uncultured Gemmatimonadaceae bacterium
CCGCGCTCGAACGTTCCTCCCAAAATGATCCCGTCCTGCCGCGGCATCATATACAAACCGCCTGGACCGATCGTGATGTAGTCGATCTCGGGCTGCGGCATCAACACTGTGAGCTGCCCTTTGATCGGTAACATGTCGCCGTCGCCGAAGAGCGTCGCGGCGCCGAGTCCCGTGCAGTTCACAATCAACGGTTCGCTGAGCGCGGCGATTGACTGTGCGTCAGGGAATTCGCGGACAACGACTCGCCCTCCGGCCAGACGGAAGTCCGCCAGCACCGCGAGCAAATACACCGACGGCTCAATGTGCATGCTGCGCATGCGGGCCACATAGAATCGACCGAACGGATGCTCGTTAGGTGCGAGATCCTCGAGCGGGATGAGATCGTCCAGCAACACATGTTCGCCTGTCGAGGGACGTCGCGGAGCCTCCGAGAGGAAGTAGTTCTCGCGCCACGTCACTCCGTAGCGCGGCTGAACGAGCAACTGGAAGTATCGAAAGGCGAAGCGCGACGCGCTCACGAACTGCGCGTCAAACGAGGCAGTGCGCCGGTCCGAATCCACAACGGTCGTGGGCGACCACTGCGCGCCTGCGATGTTCGACGTCGTGTTCGGCGGCAGGTCGCGCGCGTAGATCGTGACGCTGAACCCATGATCCTGCAGCAACCGTGCGGTCGACAACCCAACGGCGCCGCAGCCTATGACCGCGGCCTGACGATGTGGCGTCTGCAGCGCACGCTCGAGCGCAAGTTGACCAGTCCCCCAAGACAACGAGACACCGCCGCCGCCGTGGCCGTAGTTGTGAATGAGGACCTTGTCACCTAACGACTCGACTTCGAGCCGGAAGCCGGATCTACGAAACGGGCGCAGTCCGACGACGTGACGGATGATGCGGCGCTCCTCGACGAGCACGCGACTCAGCCGTCGACGCCCACGCGGCTCAACGCCCGCGACGCGTATTCCGCGGCCGCACGCAGAGACCACAGGCTGCACGGCGCAGGTCATCGCCAGCCATTTGGCGACGTCGCGGCGCGAGACTGCGGCTGGGTTCATCGGTCGATAGGCTTTCAAGGGACCACAAATGAGAGCCCGAGCCCGCTTTCCGCGCAATGCGAGGTGGCCGCGAGATTCGCTCGCGGCGGGCGGCAGCGTCGGCTGACCGCTTTCCGCTTTTCACTGAGGAGGAGAGCAGCATGTGTACTGCGCGGCGGTTCGTGGCTGGCGCCACACTCACGATGTTTGCAGCAATACCACTCAGCGCCCAGAGCGCACAGACAAAGGAGACTGTCCGTGGCTTTGGCGTCGGTCACACCGACATCGGCCCGACAGTCGGACTGGGCGGACTCGGCGCGGCCAGCTTTGCAATTGGCGGACGCTTTGAACGCGGGCTCAAGGCGCTCCCCGATCTCGGCAACGGCGTGTTAGGCCTCGGCTTGAGCGTCGACTGGTATAACTACAGCGAAAGCTTCGTCGGCACCGACTACGACTTCAACTACATCCCCATCGCCGCAACAGCGAACTACCACTTCAACATTCAGAACAAGAAGATCGATCCGTTCCTGGGACTCGGCCTCGGCTACTTGATGGTGAACACGCCATACGGCGGTTCGTACGACAGCGGCATCTACGTGGTTGGGCGCTTGGGCATGCGCTACTTCATGAGCGACAAGATGGCGCTGTACGGGGATGTGGGCGCGGGAGCGGCGGCGCTGAATGTTGGCCTAACGTTTCGACTTTCGGGATCCTGAGCTAACCTGCGTAGACAGCGGCACCGGTTAAGAAACAACGGCGGGAAAGGGTAGTCGTACGCGCGGGCGTTAACGCGGCAACTGCGTAAACAGGTTAACGACGTTGACGATATTTACGCCGTGACTTACGGACCGCCTAACGCAGTCGCTTCTTAACCCGTGCCGCAGTCGACGCAGTAGTCGTCCAGTCTTTTACTTCGGCTTCGCGCTTGCTGCCGCTGCCTTTAGTGTGTCGGCAAGCTCCGCCGCATATCTCGCCGCTTTTTGACGCATACCTAACGAGTCGTAGGCGGCGACCAGATCCTTCCGCGCGTTTGTCAGCCAGCCAATCGACGGATCCGTCTGTTTGAGCACGATGTCGTAGCCGGCCTCGCTCTCCTTCGCAGCCTCCGCGTATCTGTGCTGCCGAAGCAGCGAGCGGCCGAGTTTGATGGTTGCGATGCCGACATTGAGGTGGGTGGGGGGCAATGTTTGCGCGTACATCGCGAGCGCTTCGTGGAACCCGCGTTCAGCGCGCACGTTGTCGCCTTTCGCCATGTGAACGCTGGCGAGGTTCGCGAGACCGATGCCGATGTAGTAGTGCTTTCCGTTGTAGGCCTTGCGGTAAATGTCTATGACGCGGACGTAGCTGCTCTCGGCCTCGGCATAGTGCTCGCGCACGAGCGCGATCAGCGCGATGTCGTTGAGCGTCGACGCCACACTTGGATGCATCGGCCCGAGCGTGCGCTCCTTTATTGCGAGCGCCTCGCGCAGAACGCTGTCTGCTTCGTGCATCTTGTTCTGCGGCCGCATCGCTCGGCCGACCATCGTTAGGGCCGACGCAGTGGCGTAGTGGTTGGGCCCGTACCAGGCCTTTTGGATCGCGAGAGCTTCACGGTCGAACTTTTCGGCCTCGGCGTACTTTCCAAGCTCGTACTGAATCGCGCCGAGGTTGATCAGGTCATCGGCGACGTGGGGGTGATGCTCGCCGTACAGTTTGCGGCTCAGCGCGAGCACAATCTTGCCTAGCGAGTCGGCGACGGAGTAGTTGCCGAGATAGAAGTAGTTATTCACGAGACCCGTCATGGCGGCGGCGAGTTCGGGCGTAGTATCGCGCTTGCCGCCGCGCAGTCGCACGGCTTCCTCGTACACCTTGATCGCTTCGGCATAGCTTCCTTTGTTCTCGAGGACCATGCCTAACGCGGCCGTCGCCTCGGCAATCTGCGGGTGATCCGGGGCGAGGTGTCGCCGACTCATGTCCAGCGCGTCGCGTGTAAGGCGCTCTGCGGTGTCGAACTGCGCTTGAGCATTGCGCAGTGCGGCGAGGGCGAGCATGCCTTTCGCGACATCGGCATTGTCCGCGCCGTACTGCTTGCGGCGATCATCGAGCGACTGCCTCAAGAGCGTGTCCGCGCGGTCGAGCTGTCCAAGCTGCGTCGAGACGGTGCCTAACGTTTCGAGCAACTGTGCCTGGACGCCGGGCTCGGCGTTCAGGCTGCGGGCCTCCTGCACGCCTCGGTCGATGAGCGTGACGACGCGCAAGGAGTCCGCCGGTCCGGCCGCTTCATCGCCGCCCTGGAACAGCGAAACAAGGAAACGCTGGATTCGCTGCGTTCGCGTCGCCTCGGCGACTGCGGTATCGCGCGCGCGGGTGATCCCGACAGTGTAGAAAGCGCTGAGCGCGATGATGAGGGTCGCCGCGGCCGCTGCCGACGCGACGCCGCGCCGGTGCCGCCTAACGAACTTGTCGAGTCTGTAGACCAGAGTGTCCGGACGAGCTTCCAGCGGCTCGCCGGCGAGGAAGTGATCCACGTCGCGGATGAGCGCGTCGACAGTGCCGTAGCGCCGCTGCGGATCCTTGTGCATCGCGGTGAGAACGAGCACGTCGAGGTCCGCCCACTGCGCGCGGCCGGCCAGGTTCGCCAGTGACGGAGACATGGAACAGACGGCCGACGCGCGCGCGGGCTCTTCCTGCGTGACAATCGCTTCCGCGGCCGCGGGCGTGCGCTCGGCCAGGTCAAACGGGACGCGTCCAGCAAGCAGCTCGTACAACACGACGCCAAGAGCGTACACGTCGGTGTGGATGCCGACTTGCTCACCGCGAAACTGTTCCGGCGCGGCGTACGCGGGTGTCATGAGCCGCAAACCGGTCCGCGTCGTATCAGCGTCGAGCGTCTCCAGCGGCTTGGCGATACCGAAATCGAGCAGCTTCACGCTGCCGTCCTCGCGCACGAGGATGTTGGACGGCTTGAGGTCGCGATGGATGATGAGATGCCTGTGCGCGTGCTGCACCGCTTCGCAAACCGATCGAAAGAGCCGCAGGCGATCGGCGAGAGAGGCGCGAGTGCGCGCGCAGTAATCCGTGATCGGCACGCCTTCCACGTATTCCATGGCGAACCACGGCGTCCCGTTAGGCAGGACGTCCGCGTCGTGCAGCTGCGCGATCGCCGGGTGATTCAGGCTGGCGAGAATGCGCTGCTCGTGAGCGAAGCGATCGCGTCTCGACGGTGAGAGGGTCGCGTCGCGCAGAACCTTGATCGCGGCGACCGAGCCCAGGTCGTCGCGTTCGGCACGGTAGACGACCCCCATACCGCCCTCACCGAGAAGCCCGGTGAGGCGGTACGGGCCAAAGCGTTCGCTCGGAAGCGGCGCCATGCTGCGATCGAGCAGCTGCAGCGCCGCGTCGGCGAGGCCCCGATCGATCACCGTGTTGCGACCGGCGTCCTCACGCAACAGCGCACTGACTTCCTCGATCAGCGACGGATCGTCGCCGCACTCGAGCTCCAGCAGCCGGCGCTGCTCGTTAGGCGACAGGTCGGCGACGGCGTGAAAGAGAGCCTGCACACGTTCCCAGCGAACCGCGTCCATCGATCCTCCCTAGGGCGTTCAGTGCGCGTCGCGCAGCTGCACGGCCAGCCATGCCCTCGCTGCCCGCCAGTCACGCAACACGGTCGCCTCCGATACCTCGAGCAATTGCGCCGTCTCGGCGACGTCGAGCCCGCCGAAAAAGCGTCCTTCCACCATCTGCGCCTGACGCGGATTCAGCTTGGCGAGCTGTTCGAGCGCGCCGTCGAGCGCGAGGAGTTCCTGGTCAGTTGAGACTGGGGTTTCGAGCGCCTCGTCGAACGTGACAAAGACAGCTCCTTTCCCTCCGCGCTTCTCGGCCTGACGCCGTCGAGCGGCTTCTATCAGCACCTGCCGCATCGCACGCGCGGCGATGCGCTTGAAATGGAGCGGCGACGTCGCGGCCAGCTCGGGTGACCCGGCGAGCTTGAGCCACGCTTCATTCACCAGGGTCGTTGGCGTGAGCGAAGCATTTGGATCGCTTCGCTTTACCGACGCAGCCAGGCGCCGCAGCTCCTCATATGTCACGCTGAACAGATGGTCCAACGCCCGGCGATCGCCAGCATTCACCGGATCGCGGTCGGAGGGGGAGGGGGAGGGGGAGGGGGGCGAAGCAGAACCCATGCAGATTGGCTGGAGACTCGAGCCCGTAACGCCGATTCGTAAGGCAGGGAAGACGGTTGCGGGCCGCGAAAGTAGCATGCGGAAACGAGCAGCGCACTGTTGACGAGTGCC
>CBQVAZ010000277.1:0-5299 GCA_967720205.1 uncultured Gemmatimonadaceae bacterium
GATCGCCGCATCACGTTGCCCGGCGCGCTCGTATCCTTCGCCAAGGCTGTCGAACGTGTTGGCAGAGTTCGGGAAGAGCAGCGTGTTCACGTAAAAAACGACCACCGCCGCCGAGCTACGCCCGGCGTTGAGAAGCTGATAGCCGGCGTCGTTCACGTCGCCTTCGACATTGTGATACCGGTTCTCCGGATTGCTGCGGTACGCTTCGACGCCACGCCTAACGGCGGCAGTATCCCCTCGCTCCGCGTCGGGCGCCAGCCGCTGTGACAACGGCGGCTCTGAACCACGCTTGAGCGCCGTCTCGAGCACAGGGTCGCGCTTGGCGCGATAGTCGGCTGACGTTGCTTCCACGAACACGTCTGGCGTAAACCACGTGCGCTCGTCCGCCGCGACGTGCCCCTGCCAGTACAACGACGACACGAAGATGCGCAGCTTGCTTTTCGGCAGCTCCAGCAGACGCGCGTCACCGTACTGGTTAGGCGAATTCCCCGTCGGCTCGCCCACGAACGTCGCCGCCGTGTAGAAATCCAGCTCGTTCACGAGGTTCTGCGCCGCGGAGAAGACCCCGCGCCCGATCAACACGAACAAGCGATCCGGCCGATCCAGACTCGGACGCCGGATCAACTCCTTCACGAGAAATCGATTCAGGAAGTTGTTGCCGCCGCCATTCACGCGCATGTCGATGACAACGCGCTCAACACCGGCAGAATCGCCCGCAGCGAACGCACGGCGGAAGAACACTTCATTCATTACGCCGCCGTCGATGAACTGCACAGCACGGTGATTGATGTACAACGTCTTGTCTGGCAGAATCGTGAACCAATACGCCCGACCGGGCTGCTGCAGCCAGAGCGGATCCTCACCTGCCGTGACGCTGCGCATGTCCACGAAATTGTTAGGCAACGCAGGACCATGCCCTCCGCCAGCGGCCATGCCCGCGGCTTCGACAACGACGCTGCGCTCACGGCCATTCTGTTCGATCGTGAAGGTCGTCTTCGTCGCGTCGTCGCTCAGACGCAGCGCGGCCGTGACTTCCGGAATTGTGAGCATCCCCGGCGCGCGCCAACGCACCCAGTTCGCTCCTTCGTGCGAAATGACCTGCGCCGCGGAGTCGAGTGCAGCGGCAGCGGTCGCGCGTCCGATGCGAACGACTCGTGATCCAACGAGATCTTTGTGTGCCGAGTCAGCCGCGATGATGAACAACCCATCGGAGAAGTCGTACAGACGGATCGGCAGCCGATGAAACCCAGTACGGTCCTCGAAATCAGGATTGAGACCGGTGTGGCCATCGCGCACGAGTGCAGCCAGTCGCATGATCTCCACGATCACTTCGTGACGCTTGAGCTGCGGCAGCCGGCCATCGAGTCGGCGCACGGCGGCATCCCACTGCTCGCGCGTCATGTGCGCGAAGGCGTTCTTGTGCCGACGCGGTAGCTCGGCCCCAAGCGTACGGACATCCTCACGCCACGCAGTGACTTCTGTCGGAGTCAGTGCCTGTGACTTTGCGCGGCAAGGCGCGAGAGAAAGTAGAACGAGGGCGCCGAAGCCCGAGAACCTGAGCATATGTATGGCGTGAGGGGGACCGAAGGGGCGTCCAAGAGTGCGACAGCCCAAGAAGCCGATCGGTTGAAAGGCGCATCCGCTTTTTCTATCCCCTATCCCCCTAGTTACGACATCAACGTCCCCACAAACAGCACGAACAGCATGATCGCGAGGAACGCCGCCGCGGCTCCTCCGACAAGGGCCGAGGCGAGTCGCAGAACTCGAAAGACTACGCCGCGTGCGCCTAACGCGGCCCGCTCGCGATCCGCGATTCCCCAGCCGCCGAACGCTGCGATCGCGAGCATGAGTGGCGTAAGGTACCAAATGGGCCGCACAAAGAGACCGATAGCGATGACGGTGATCACGCCGACAGCAACGCAGGCGACCAGCAAACCATCGGACGCACGCCGAGCCAGCGCACCGATCACATCGCCTAACGTGCGCGTGTCTGCGAGCTGTGTTTTTGCGCGCTCAGCCTCAACCATGCGGACCTCAGACCTCTGACCTACTACGGCTTCTTCGGACGCGCGCGGAACTTCTCGTACAGCATCGTATGGCGATCGTTGAATGGAATGCTCTCACCACGGATGTAGACATACCTAACGTGCGTGCGGACGTCGAGCGGATCGCCCGTCGCCACGAACACGTTGGCGACCTTTCCGACTTCGAGCGAGCCGTATTTGTCCGCGACGCCGAACATGCGCGCTGGATTGATCGTCACCGCGCGCAATGCTTCGTCCGGATTCATCCCGTACGCCGTCGCGAGCGCGGCGTGATATGGAAGCGTGCGCGAGTTCGATGCATCCGAGCTTTGGAATGCGAGCTGCACGCCGGCTCCCGCGAGAACTCCAGGATTGGCGTACACGAGATCGTACGGCTCATCGTTTCCTGGTGCCTGTGTGAGCGGCCCGACGATCACGGGAATCTTTCGCGCGGCCAGCGTATCGGCGACTTGCCAGCCATCACGCGCGCCACGAATGATGATCTTGAGCTTGAGGCTGTCAGCGAATGCGATCGCACCGCGGATCTGATCGGCTGACGCTGCGTCGATGATGACGGGCAGCTCGCCGCGCACGAATGGAATCAGCGCTTCGAACTTGTGATCGGCCTTGAGTCCCGTCGTGCGCGCGTGAACGTCGGCATAGGCTCGAGCATCCTCGAAGAATTGATACAGCTGCCTAACTTGGCGATTCATCGCTTCGCGCCGATCCGAAGCTGAACGCTGCTGGCCGCCGCCACCAAATCCGCCGAAGCCCTGCGGACCAGCGCTCGGAAAATTCACGACCATCGCCGCGCGTGGGACGACGGCCATCTCTGTCGGCGTCCACCCAGCCAGATCGATGAGCGCAGCGGCGCCGCTGACGAGCCCACCTTCGGCGCTCGTAATCGCTGTCGTCACGCCATCGACGCGAGTGACTGGAATCAGCTCCGAGTGCGGATTCACAGCCGTCAGGACCACGTTCTGAGGATTGAAGTCGCCAATCTCGCGCGTGTCTTCGCCGCCGGGCACCGAACCGATTTCAGTGAGGCCGAGGTTGGTGCCAGCGTCGATCAAGCCCGGATAAACGAAAAGCCCGGTACCGTCCACGATCGTCGCGTCACTCGGCGCAGCCAGATTCGTGCCTAACGCTTCGATGCGTCCGTTGCGCAGAATGATCGTACCTTGTTCGATGCGTGGCGCGGTCACGGGAACGAGCGTCGCATTGCGGATCACCACTGCTCGGGCCTGCGCATCTACCTCTGAACCGGCTGCGAGGATCGCCAACGCGGCGACGATTGGCGCCTGCCACATGCGCCTGATCATCGGGCATCCTCCGACGTGACGCGCGGCCGGCCTTTCATGCGCTGGATCAACCACTCCAGCGTCGGCGCGGTGGCGCGATCGAAGAAGACGCGGCCGTCGATCAAGGTCATCTCCACACGTGACGCCGGAGCGAACGGATGTCCATTGAAGATCGCCAGGTCCGCGTCCTTTCCGACGTCGATCGAGCCGACGCGCTTGTCGATGCCTAACTGCAACGCAGCGTTGAGCGTGATCATGCGCAGCGCCGTCTCCTCGGATGCGCCGCCGTACTTGATCGCCTTCGCAGCTTCCTGGTAGAGGCGTCGCGCTCGCTCGTCGGAGTCCGAGTTGATCGAAACGACCACGCCTCGCTCAGCCATCAGCGCCGCGTTATGTGGAATCGCATCCCAGGCTTCGAGCTTGTAAGCCCAGTTGTCGGCGAACGTGCTTCCGCCTGAGCCGGCCGCGGCCAGCTCGTCGGCGACCTTGTACCCTTCCAGCACGTGTTGGAACGAGGCCACGCGGAAGCCGAAGTCCTTTGCTACGCGCAGCATCATGAGGATTTCGTCGGCGCGATACGAGTGGCAGTGCACGAGGCGCTTCCCCTCGAGCACTTCGACGAGCGCGTCGAGCTGCAAATCGCGATTGGGTGGAATCGGAGCCACCGCTCCGCGCTGCTTCGCCTTGTCGAAGGCCGCCTTCGCGACGTCGTACTTTTTCCACTCGGCTTGATACTCGCGGGCGCGCGTAAAGGCGTCGCGCAGCACGTCTTCGACGCCCATGCGCGTGCGCGGATAACGCGTCGGCGATGGTCGAGTCGTCTGCCTAACGTTCTCTCCGAGCGCGAACTTGATCCCTGGCGGCGCCCCTGCGAAAAGCATCGAGTCCACTGGGAGACCGTACCGGAGCTTCACGACAGCGTTCTGCCCGCCGATCGTGTTCGCAGATCCGTGCAGGATGTTGAGCGTGGTCGTGCCGCCGGCCAGCTGACGGTAGAGACTAGTCCCGTCCTGCCGCAGCACGTCTTCGATACGCACCTGCGCCGTGATCGACTCGGTTCCTTCATTGATCGCTTCGGCGGCCGAGTGCGAGTGCGCGTCTATGATGCCGGGCGTCACGTATTTGCCATTTCCGTCGATGATCTTGGCGCCAGGCGGGATCTGAACGTCGGTACCCACCGCGGCGATCTTGCCGTCGCGAATGAGAATCGTGCCGCGCTGGATCGTGCCGTGGCTCGCCGTGAGGATCGTCGCGTTTGTAATAGCGACGAGCGTCCCGGCCGGTGGAATCGGCAGGCCTAACGGGCCGCGATTCGCGGGCTGCGCGGGAGGCGTAGGCGCTTGGGCCGCAAGCGAGAAGCTCGTTAGAGCGGCAAGCGTCGTTTGGATAAAAGCACGCATGAGCAGAATCCTGACGTGGGCGATGATAATCGTTAGGGGCGACGCTGAGCGGTGAAGGGGAACGTGCCAAACTCGCCGGCGGTCGCGCGTCCTGTCATGCGATCACCTTCGATCTGACCCTCGTACTTGACGGTGATCGGCGGTGATCCCGGCGGCGTGATCGTAATGGACCAGGAAATGTTTCGGCCGCTGATGCCGCCGTCGGTTATTTGTGCTGTGCCGAACTCGCTGACGGACGTTCCCTCGAACGAGTCGCCGCTCTGAGTGACCGTCATAGTGCTCACAACTGTGCCTTGCGGTGACTGCGTGGTTACGGTCCACGTTCCGCCGACTTGTGCAGCAGCGCCACCAACGCTCGCGGCGGCTGGGCGCGTCGGTGTCGGGACGACGTCATAACGAATGCCGTCTACGAAGACAGCGCGTACACGTGCGCTGTCTGTGAGCACATCACCTTGCGTCACGACGAGGTTCGCGATCTTGCCAGGCTCGATGCTGCCGAGCTGTGCATCTACGCCGGCTGCTTCAGCGGCACGAATCGTTAGGGCCTCGAGCGCGACATTGCGCGGAAGTCCGC
>CBQVAZ010000278.1:0-5297 GCA_967720205.1 uncultured Gemmatimonadaceae bacterium
AACGCGCCGATCTATACTCCTGGGGAGTGATCGCCTACGAGCTGCTGGCCGGCAAGCACCCGTTCCACGACAAAAAGACAGCACAGCAGTTGATGACTGCGCACCTCGCGGAACGACCGAAGGAGCTGCTCGATCAGCTCTCGGCACAAGACCGTAGCGACCCGGCTGTGCGATCGCTCGGCGCGCTCGTTATGCGCTGCCTGGAGAAACAGCCATCGGCGCGGGTCGCGAGCGCTGACGAGCTGCTCGCCACACTCGAAGCCGCGACGCCGCCTGGGCACGCTAGAACGTCGCGTGTTGCGCTAGCAATCGGTGCCGCGGCGATACTAGTCGCACTTGCCAGCGGTTTCGGCCTTTGGAGGAGCCGAGAAAAGGCGCGAGCAATCGCCTTGCTGCCGCGAATTCAAATCCTCGCCGCTGAAGGGAACTACACGGCGGCGTACCCGTTCGCCGTGCGCGCGCAACGCTACCTCGGCAAGGATTCCGCGTTCAACGAGCTGTTTGCCGCGGCTACAAACGAGATATCGGTCAAGACGGAGCCGGCTGGCGCCCAAGTGTTCATCGCGGCGTTTGGCGACTCGACGATCGCTGATTCCTCGGATGGAAAGCTGATAGGCACGACGCCAATCGTTAGGTACGTCGTTCCGCGCGTCGACCATCGCGTTGTCGTTATGGCACCTGGATACGAGCCCGTACGGCGAATCGTGTCGCGCTTTCTCACGGCGAGCGAAGGGTTGAACGCCGCCGCTCGCAACATCGAGCTGAACCTACGCCTGCCTGCAACGGGGTCAGTGCCCGAAGGCATGGAGCCTGTGCCAGGAGGACGCTATCAGATTGTCGGACACGACATCGGTCGTGGACAATCAGCGGAGTTGGCGCCGTTCGCTGTAGATCGATTCGAAGTGTCGAATCAGAAGTTCGCCGAATTCGTTCGTGCTGGCGGTTACCGCAACGGTGCGCTGTGGCAGGCTGCTTCGACAACCAATCCCGCGTCGTTTGTCGATAAGACCGGCCTGCCGGGCCCGCGTGATTGGGTGAACGGAGAACCACCTGCGGGCCGCGCTGCGCATCCCGTCACAGGTGTATCGTGGCCCGAGGCAGCCGCCTACTGTGCCTGGCGCGGCAAGCGGCTGCCGTCGCTCTTCGAGTGGGAAAAAGCATCGCGCGACGGACGCATATCGCGATTCGCTGTGCGGATGCCATGGGGATACTATGATTCACGCTCGTTAGGCGTCGTCCGCGCCAACTTTTCCGGCAGCGGCACGGCACCCGTGACGAGCTTCCCCTTCGCGATCAGCCCGTACGGCATCTATAACATGGCTGGGAACGTGAAGGAGTGGATCCTCAATCGCGTCGGCGACGGTTGGGGAACAACAGGCGGCTCCTGGCAGGATCCGATGTATCTGTTCAGTCAGGTCGGCACGCAGTCGGGCACTGGATCCGCCGCACTCGGCTTTCGCTGCACGAAAACGCTCGCACCTAACGAGAATACGTCTGGAACGGGACCTTTACCCGTGACGACGACCGTCCCTGTCTACAAGCCGGTGGCCGCCGCCGCACTTCCCGCATTGCTCGAGCACTACCGGTACGACCGCACACCCGCGAATCCGCGCGGCCGAACCGTCGTCGAGACAGCGGACTGGATTCGGGAGCGGCTGTGGATCGACGGCCCGAAAGGCGACTCCGTCCTCTTGTACATGTATCTGCCGCGCAACGCCGAGCCGCCGTATCAGTCGATTGTACATATCCCGAGCAGCGCCGCGTTTGGCCAATTGGCAGTCCCGGCTCTTGTCGAGGACGGAGTATCGGGATTGATCAAAGCGGGACGCGCGATCGTCGCACCGGTATTCACCGGCATGATCGAGCGACAAGGGGCGCAGCGGAGTCGCCCAGCGCCTAACAGCGTCGAGTTTCGAGATCTGATGGTATGGAACGCCACCGAGATGCGACTCGCGATGGACTATGCGGCGACACGCCCCGACATCGATTCAACGCGATTCGGGTATTTCGCCATCAGTTTTGGCGCCGGCTCACGCCTTGCTTTTGCTGCCGTCGATCCACGCTTTCATGCTGTAGTCCTGCTAGGCGCCGGGATCGATGAAAGGATTCAGCCGACGCTGCCCGAGGCGGCCAACTTCAACTTCGCTCCCTACATTCGCGCGCCGAAGCTCGTGATCAATGGCCGTCAGGATGACGAACACCCATGGCAGACTCGCGGGAAGCCACTGTGGGATTTGCTGCGGCAACCGAAGGAGCTGCTCTTGGTAGACGGAGCCGGTCACTTGGTGCCTGTCGAAATCCGAACGCCTCGCATCAACGCATTCCTGGACCGCACGCTGGGGCCAGTCACGCCAAAGCGGCGCTGATGGCGCCGTCGCATGCGTTAGGCAGAGCGAGTGCTGTCCGCTAACCTCGTCGGCCAGTCCGACACCCATCTTTGCGCTCCGAGCGACGCGGAGTTGGTCGGCGCTCGCATGCATCGCGAGGCTATCGGACCATATCTCGAGCTGCGAACCGCCGCGCACGTCGCAGGCTTCGACCTCTCCGTCCTGAGCGGATTTCGCAGCTTCGAGGAACAGCTTTCAATCTGGAACCGCAAAGCGTCCGGAAAGCTGGCGGTTCTGGGGAGCGACGCGCGTCCGCTGGACATCACGACGCTGAGCGACCGAGAGCTTGTCTTCGCCATCTTGCGCTGGTCCGCCTTGCCGGGGGCTTCCCGCCATCACTGGGGGACCGACGTCGACATCTATGATATGGCGGCCAGGCCGGTGGGCTATGAGATCCAGCTGATACCCGCCGAAGTGGAAGCAGGCGGGATGTTCGCGCCGCTGCACGAATGGCTTGACCGACGAATCGCCACTAAAACAGCCAGTGGCTTCTTCCGCCCTTACGACATCGATCGCAATGGCGTCGCGCCTGAACGCTGGCATCTGAGTTTCGCTCCCGTCGCTCTGGAATCTGCGCGCATGCTCACGCGCGAACTTCTGGCGCAGACAGTCGAACAGGCGGACATGCTCCACAAGGACATTGTTCTGGAGCATCTCGACACAATCTTCGACCGCTTCGTGATCAACGTCAATCGGGCCTTGGCTTGAGCCTAACGAGGGCGACCTTCTTGCGATCGGCTTTTGTCCGTGTGAGTCTCTTGGCATGAGGCCGCAAGTTCCGCTGGATCACATCGCCGACCTGCAACGAGCCCTGGCCGCTCGATATCGCATCGAACGCGAGCTCGGTGCCGGCGGAATGGCGGTCGTCTACCTCGCACGCGATCTGGAACGCGACCGCGACGTCGCCCTCAAGGTTCTGCGACTCGAGCTCGGTTCCCTTGCCGGCGCGGAGCGCTTCGATCGAGAGATCCGTCTCGCTGCGCGGCTCGTGCATCCCAACATCCTCCCGCTCCTCGATTCCGGTTCAGTCGCTGGCCGCCTGTGGTACACAATGCCGTTCGTGGACGGCGAATCGCTTCGCGCGCGGCTCGAAAGAGAAGGGCAGCTCCCCCTGGACGAAGCGCTGCGCCTCACGAGCGAGGTCGCCGACGCGCTCGCGCACGCGCACGCGCAAGGCATCCTCCACAGGGACATCAAGCCCGAGAACATCCTGCTCGCCGCAGGCCATGCCCTCGTCGCCGACTTCGGCATCGCGCGCGCGTTAGGTGACGCCGGAGAGCGCCTAACGAGTACTGGAATCATGCTCGGTAGTCCTGCCTACATGAGCCCGGAACAGTCGAGCGGCCAGCAGCAACTGGATGCGCGCAGCGACCTGTACGCGCTCGCTTCAGTCACGTACGAGATGCTCGCCGGCGAGCGACCCTTCACTGGTCCGTCAGCCCAAGCCGTTATTGGAAAACGACTCTCGCAGCCGCCTCCGTCGGTGCGGGTCATCCGGCCAAGTGTCCCGGACCACATCGATGCGGCTTTGCGACGCGCGCTGGCTCCGATCCCTGTCGACCGGTTCGCCACGACAACTGAGTTCGCGCGCGCGCTAACCGCCCCTGGTCCCACGAGCGGCGCAGGCATCGCCACGAGTACGCGACCTTCGCGCCCGCGCTGGAAAGCGATCGCCGGTGTCGTCACGCTAGTCGCTGTCGCATTGTTGGCTTTGCGATTGGTGCGGGACCGCGAGCCACCTGCTGCTGCGACCAGCGCTGATGGCGCGATCCGGCTCGCCGTCCTTCCCTTCCGTCTCATCGGTCCCGACAGCTCCGATAGCTACCTGGCTCAGGGTCTTACTGAAGAAGTCACGTCTGCACTCGCCAACCTGAGCGGGCTGCGTGTCATCGACCCTGCCTCGGTGTCACGTTATGCGGAGGATCAGAACGGCGTCCAAGCGATGCGCGCGGCACTCTCGGTCGATGGTGTGATCGATGGGGTGCTGCAGAAGGCCGGCGACTCCATCCGTGTTCGCGTTAGGCTGATAGATCCCGAGACCCAGGAGTCGCGCTGGAGCCAAAGTTGGGATCACACGACCCGCGACGTGTTCCGGGTCCAATCCGAAGTGGCCAGCAAGGTTGCCGGCGTGCTCAAGATTCAGCTCGCCGAACGCGAGTCGCGCTCGCTCGCTCGGCCTCCGACGACCAATCCAGAAGCTTACGACGCCTACTTGAGAGCGCGAGCGCGCGGTCGAGCTACTGGTACAAACGTTCGCCGTGAGATCTCGGACTCGATCCTCACGGACCTTACGCGGGCCGTGGAGCTCGACTCCACATTTGCTGCGGCATGGGGAGAGCTGGCGGAGCAGCTCGTGAACTCCGTCTTCCTTTTTGACGCCGACGCGGAGCGACTCGATCGGGCAGACCGCGCAATCCACACCGCGCTGAGCCTCGATTCCACCGTGGCGATCGCGTGGAAGGCCCGCCACGACCTCAAGTGGAACGCCGTGCGCGGCTGGCACTTTGCCGAGTCGTTGGCCGACGTTAGGCACGCCATTGCGCTGCGGCCCAGCCTCGTGGCCGCTCATAACGCGCTCGGCTCGCTCTACTTTCATTATGGCTTTACCCGGGAGGCGCGCGCCGAGCTTGAAACGAGTCTGTCGCTCGACCCTAACGATGGCTGTGAAGACCGCACCCGGTGCCAGGGATTCAGCCGGCCACGCATAGCCCGCGCGCTGTGGTACGAGCAGAAATTCGATTCCGCTCTCGCGGTATATGAGACCATGCCCTTCCTCGGTGGTTTTGTTTGGGAAAAGGCGGTCGTGCTGAACGCACTCGGGCGCGCTACCGAGGCTCTCGCCATGCTGGACTCGGCGCGCGTCGTTGGGGATCTGGAAAACAGCGACCGCGCGGCTGGTCGAGCATTGCT
>CBQVAZ010000279.1:0-5274 GCA_967720205.1 uncultured Gemmatimonadaceae bacterium
ACGACAGCAGGATAGGGAATGCCGTCAAAACTGATCGCGCCGATCGCATTCGTATCGGTGCCAAAATCGATGCAGCCGGCCGCAAATAGAGCCAGGCTGCAGACTGTCCAACGCCGACTCATCCAAAACGCTCGACAAGCAGCGTGGCCAGGTTCACATACGCCTGAGATGCGGGATCCCCGGGCGTCCGAAGCACCACTGGCTGACCAGCAGCGAAGGCTTCCGTCGCGGCCACAGAACGCGGAATGACAAGATCAAACACCATGTCGGCCGGAAGGTGCGATCGCACGTACTCTGCGACACGCTCGGCGGTGGAGTGCCCCGCCTCGTACATGGTAAGCAGGAGGCCGTCGAGCGTGAGCTCGGGATTCACGTCGGCCATCTCCTGAATACCGCGCAAGATCTGGGGCGTCGTCTGCAACGCGAGGGGTTCGGTTTGTAGCGGCACGATTACGTGCTGACTGTCCTGCAAGACGCGAAGGACGACCGGACCGAGACCAGGCGGCGTGTCGACGACGACGATGTCACAGCGCTCGCGCGCCGTGCGCAGGAGCTCGCCTAACAAGTTCGTTTCGGCAACGCGGCGATGATACTCGGTGTGATTCGCCGAATCGGACACGGAGCCGGCGAGGATCACACGCAGCCATGGAAGCGCGGTTGGAAGGATGACCTCTCGCAGCTGGCGCTCGCCGGTCAGGTAGTCGGCGAATCCGTGTGTGGCGTGACCGCGCCTAAGGCCGATGCCATAACGCACCGCGCCCTGCGGATCTGTGTCGACGATGAGGGTCTTGAGGCCGCGCCGCGCGAAGGCCGCTGCCAGATTCACTGAGGTTGTGGTCTTACCTACACCACCTTTCTGGCTGACGACCGCCAGGATGCGACCCACTTACGGCTGGAGCTCCGCGGATGCGCCATTGTTGGGCGCGGCGGCGCCTCCTCCGCCAGATAGGCTGCTGCCACCATTCTGCACACTGTCCATCGCGGCCCGGGCATGCTCTACCCAGCGAGCGGCTTCATTTCCTTTCGGTGGCGCAGCCAGGAATGCTTCGAGGTGGCGGATTCCCTGTTCCGTCTCACCGCGTTTAAGTAGCAAGAACCCGAGCCCGTAATGCGCGCCGGCGAGATCAGGCTTGATCTCGAGCGCGCGACGATAGCAGCGCGCGGCCTCGTCGGTTCGGTGAGTACGCGAGTAAGCGATCGCCATGTTTTGCAACACGCGATGGTCGTCCGGCTTTTCTCGCAAGGCGAGCCGATACGACGTGAGCGCTGCCTCGAAGTCGCCCTGTCGCTCGAGCAGCAGGGCCTCTTTGAGGTAGTCCACTCGCTGCGGCTTGAGATCGCTCTCGGATCGACCGCCGAACAAGCGGCTCAGCCAAGACATGCGCGAATCGACGGGATTGAGTGCCTCGGGAGGCGTGTATAACGCGACGCAAAGTATATCCCGGATGCGAGCCGAGCAACGCCATGCAGCACAGCAACTTAGTTGGGCTCGCCGGCGCTCGCGTCCGCTTGGGCTCAAACATAGCTTTCGCGGTTCACGACTCGTTCGCCGCTCGAACCTCGTTTCCCGTCCCGAATCTCATGCCTCGAACGCCGCGCGATCTGAGCAAAGGGACCTTCATCGTCGAGTGGCCGCTCTTCGGTGAGCTCTCGCGCGCGCTCGCGCTCAAAGTCGCGCGCAACTACGAGCCGGATCTCGTCCTCGGCGTCGCGCCAGCGGGTGTAATTCCCGGTGCGACGGTCGCCGCCATTCTGGATCGCGAGTTTTATTCGATCATTGTGAGTCGCCGCTATCGGGCGGAGCATGTTCGAGCGACTCCCGCCGTGTTAGGCAGAGCGCCGCAGGAAGTGCGTGATCAGCGCGTGCTCGTTGTGGATGAGACGTGCGAGTCCGGCGACACGCTGCGGCTGGCGGTTGCGGCGGCAGTGAACGCTGGGGCGCGCGAGGTACGCACGGCCGTGTCGTTCAAGACGGGCACGCACGAGCCGGATTTCTATGCGCTCGCAACTGAAAGCGTGATCGTCCTGCCGTGGGATCGAGAAGTTCTTGTCGATGGGGAACTCGTACCCAATCCCAAGTACGCGGACGCTACGTAAACGCTATTCTGCGAAGGCGCTCTCTCGTTAGGCACTCTGACCGGCGGCCGCAACCGCGTCCTGGTACGTCGCGCCCTGCGTCATATCCTCGTAGACGAACTCGAGAACATCCGGACTGCCAACGAGGAACCGACAATGCGCATGCCCCATCGCGCGGCACTCGACTTCGAGCACGGCAATCTGAGTGCCGGCAAGCCGTCCAAAGAGATCCGCAAAAAGACCAGTCGTTAGGTGGCAACCAGGCGCGTCGAGACGATCCTCGCCGTCAGCTTCCCACCAATCGGCCGCATCGAGCGTGGCAACGGCATCGTCGATGGCGCCGACGCTCAGAGTCCCCCAGCCGAACTCGCTGAAGAATTCGGACGCGCGTTCCTGAAACGCTTCGACGTCCAAATGCTCAGCGCCGATTTCAGATCGCTCGGCAAGCCAGTTCGTGAAGGCCGCGTATACTGTCTCACCACCGGCGTAGCCAGCTTCCTGCAAAGCGCCGGCAGCCTCGGGTCCATGATCGCGAAGCAGCGCGCGACGTAGCGCGATGAGAGAGGCGCGCGGAAAGGCTGCTAGTCCGTGCGCGTGAAAATCGAGCGATGCCATTGGAAGCCTCATGCAAGCGTTTCAGTCCGGCGGCGCAGCTCTGCTTCATCGATCACTTCGACGCCGAGCTGACGCGCCTTTTCCAGCTTACTCCCCGCCGCGTCTCCCGCAACCACGAAATCCGTGCTTCGGGAGACCGAATCTGCCACGCGCGCGCCTGCCTGCTCGAGAAGCTTTTTCGCGTCCGTTCGGCTTAGGGTCGGCAACGTGCCTGTAATGACGACCGTTAGCCCCTTGAGGGCACCCCCACCGGCCGCTCGGCGCGGCTGCTCGAAATTGATGCCGGCAGCCTTCAGACGGGCTACCAGATCGGCGCTGGATGGGTCCTGGAAGTACTGCACGACGGCGCCGGCGATCTGGTCGCCGACACCGTGCACGCCGGATACCTGCTGGAGCGAGGCGGCCATCAATGCATCGAGCGTCCCGAACTCGTTGGCCAGCTCCTCGGCGACAGTCGCGCCGACGTGTCGGATCCCCAGCGCGAAGAGGAGCCTCGCCAAGGGCTGCTTTCGCGAGTCGTCGATCGCCGCAACCAGCTGCTGCGCACTCTTCTCGGCGAAGCGCTCCAGCTGGACCAGCGCGTCCGCCGTCAGGCTGTAGATGTCGGCTGCGTCGCGCACGAGTCCAGCGTCCACGAGTTGCTGAATCCGTTGGTAGGATAGGCCACGAATGTCCATCGCACCGCGACTCGCGAAATGGACGAGCCCTTCGAGACGACGCCCAGGGCAACTCGCGTTAGGGCAGTAGACGCCCGCATCGTCCTCCTCGCGCACGACGGGCGTGCCGCAGGATGGGCACACCTTCGGCATTTCCCAGGGCCGTTCTGCGCCGGTGCGCTTTTCAGGGACGGGACTGATGATCTGCGGGATGACTTCGCCGGCGCGCTTCACGAGCACCATGTCACCTTCGCGCAGATCTTTTTGCTTGATGAGATCCTCGTTATGCAGCGTGGCGTTCGTCACGGTCACGCCGCCGATTTCCACCGGCTCCAGCACTGCGTACGGCGTCAGGACGCCGGTGCGGCCGGTATTCACGCGAATCTCGAGCAGCCGCGTCTCTGCGATGTCCGGGGCGAACTTGCGCGCGATCATCCAGCGCGGCTCGCGACCGCTGCCGACGACACCCAGGTCTTCCTGCAGCGCGAGCGGATCGATTTTCACGACACCGCCGTCGATGGCGAAGTTGAGCGTTGGTCGAATCGTGGACTCGAGCGCATGCGCCCACTCCGTCACCATTTGTAATGAAACGCAATGCTTGTGATGCGGCGCGACGGGAACGCCCCACTCCTTCAATCCGTCGAGTACTTCGGTCTGCGTTCGGAAGGGAAGGGGATCGCCTAACGGCGCGACGACCGTGTAACCGAAGAAGCGCAGCGGACGCTTGGCTGTCATCGCCGGATCGAGTTGCCGCAGACTTCCAGCCGCCGTGTTTCGCGGATTCGCGTACACAGGCAATCCGGCTTGCACGCGCTCCTCGTTCATCTTCTCGAAGCGATCGAACGGGTAGTAGATCTCGCCGCGAATTTCGACGATCGATGGAATGCGCGAACCACGCAGGCGCAACGGAACGTCGCGCACGGTGCGGATGTTGGGAGTGACGTCCTCCCCGACCAGGCCGTTACCGCGCGTGGTTCCGCGGACCAGCACTCCGTCCTCATACGTTAGGCTTACCGCGGCGCCGTCGATCTTGAGCTCGGCGGAGTAGCCGGCGGCGCGGATTTCGTCACCGGCAATGCGCACGAGCCGATCTTCCCACTCGCTCAGCTGCTCGTCGTTGAATGCGTTGGCGAGAGAGAGCATCGCGACGGCGTGCGTGTGCTTTGGCAGTCCGCTGACGGGCGAGGCACCGATCCGCTGAGTTGGCGAATCGGGCGTGCGCAGCTCCGGGTGCTCGCGCTCGATCTCCTGCAGCTCGCGAAAAAGCCTGTCGTACTCTGCGTCCGATATCGTCGGACGATCGAGGACGAAATACTCGTGCGACGCCCGTTCGAGCATTTCGCGCAGTTCAGCGGCACGGTCTGCTAATGAGGTCAGAGGTCTGAGGTCAGAGGTCAGAGCGTGCTCGCGAAAATGACGATTGCGTCTGAACGATAGTGCTAGCGATGAGACGATGTCACGTCTCGGTACGAAGCAGCTACGATGTTGCTCATGAAGCCGACATCGCGCGCACCACGACCGGCAGCGAGCCATCGCGATTTGATCGTGTGGCAGAAGGCGATGGCCTTGGCAGAGGAAGTTTATCGTGCGTCGCGCGGCCTACCCGCATCTGAGCGCTTTGGCCTCGTGCACCAGATGCGAACAGCTGCGGTATCAATCGCATCCAACATCGCAGAAGGCAAAGGTCGCAATCAGCCGCGGGACTACGCGCGGTTCCTGGCAATGGCGCGCGGTTCCGCGCGTGAGCTTGACACGCACTTAGGAATTTCACGGCGACTGAAATACTTACGCGACGACAATCTGGCTGTCGCGGAGCGATTGCTCGACTAGGTTGGTCGGATGTTGACGGCCTTGATGCGTCGCCTTACTCCGCTCTGACCTCTGACCTCTGACCTCTGACCTCTGACCTCTGACCTCTGACCTCTGA
>CBQVAZ010000280.1:0-5246 GCA_967720205.1 uncultured Gemmatimonadaceae bacterium
AATCTGCGCGGCCTTTCCCAGATCTCCGGACCGCTCGGCTTGCTCCGCCTCTCCTTTCGCGGCGTCGATCTCGGTCTTGATTTTTCCGACGGCGCCTAACGCTTCCTTCTCGCGCTGCCACTGCATTTTCATTCCCGCCGACTGCTCTTTCAGCTCGGCGAGCTCGCGCTCCAATGCCTGCAACCGCTCGCGCGACGCCTTGTCCTTCTCTTTTTCCAGGGAGAGTCGTTCGATCTCCAGTTGGCGGATACGACGTTCCACTTCATCGATCTCTTGCGGCATCGAGTCCATCTCGATGCGCAATCGGGAGGCGGCTTCGTCGACCAAGTCGATCGCCTTGTCGGGAAGAAAGCGATCGCCGATGTAGCGATTTGAGAGAGTCGCGGCGGCGACGAGTGCGTTGTCTGTAATGCGCACGCCATGGTGCGCCTCGTAGCGCTCCTTCAGGCCACGCAGAATCGCAATCGTACTCTCAACACTCGGCTCGCCGACGAAGACCGGTTGGAAGCGCCGTTCCAGTGCGGCGTCCTTCTCAATGTGTTTGCGATATTCGTCGAGCGTCGTGGCTCCAACGACGCGTAACTCACCGCGCGCAAGCATCGGTTTGAGCATGTTGCCGGCGTCCATCGAACCTTCGGCTTTCCCAGCTCCCACGAGCGTGTGCATCTCGTCAATGAAGACGATGAACTGGCCCTGCGAGTCGGTGATCTCCTTGAGAACAGCCTTGAGTCGCTCTTCGAACTCGCCGCGGTACTTGGCACCGGCGATCAGAGCACCGAGGTCCAGACCGACGAGGCGCTTATTCTTGAGGCTCTCAGGTACGTCGCCGTTCACGATGCGCTGTGCGAGCCCTTCAGCGATGGCCGTTTTCCCTACACCGGGTTCGCCGATGAGCACTGGATTGTTCTTCGTGCGGCGCGAGAGCACCTGCATAACGCGGCGGATTTCTTCGTCGCGGCCGATGACGGGGTCGATCTTTCCTTTGCGCGCCAGCTCGGTGAGATCACGCGTGAAGCGCTGCAGCGCTTGGTACTGGTTTTCAGGTGTCTGGTCCGTCACACGGTGCGAGCCGCGCACGGCTTTGAGCGCCTCGAGCACATCCCCACGAGTGACGCCTAACGCGGAGAGGATGCCTTTGGCCTCGCCGCGCACGTCCGTCAGCGCGAGCAGCAGGTGCTCGGTCGAGATGTACTCGTCGTCCAACGACTTGGCTTCTTCTTCAGCGCGATCGAAGACCTGGTTCAGCTCGCGTGAGACCGACGGCTGCGCCCCGCTCTGCTTGGGGTAGCGGGCAATCTCGCGTTCGATCTGCGAGGTGAGCGTTGGAAGCGAGACGCCGAGCTTCTGGAGAACGGGCGCGACGACCCCCTCGTCCTGGCGCACGAGGGCGTCGAGGAGATGGAGATCGTAAACGAGCGGATTGCCGTTCTTGCGCGCGAGGCTCACGGCCTCGTTGAAGGCCTCAGCCGATTTAACAGTTAGGCGGTCAGGATTGATCATGGGGCGTCCTTGTGGACTAATCCGCTGCGCCGCTTTGGCATAACGACGCGACGGGATGTGTAATAGTGCAAAGTCCCGACCTGGCGCCCAAGAGGCGCGAAAAAAAACGCGGCGCCTGTTAAAGGCGCCGCGCGACGATCTCGTCGGTGCTTGCTACTTGGTGACAATCATCTTGCGGAAGAGCGGCTTCCCGTTGACCTCGAGTCGGTACAGGTAAATACCCGAGGCCACTTCTCGACCTGAGTTCCGGTATTTGCCGTCCCAGTACGCTGTGTACTGGCCACAGGTCAGGAGCACGTTCTCCAGCGCTTGGCCCCCTGCTACGCCCACAGAACCACCCTGCAACACCGGTACGGCGACCAACTGGGTGAGCAAGTTGTAAACCCGCAGTGACACTCTGTACTGGCGCCCTTGATCCGTACAATTCGGAGCTCCACCAACGGAGAACGGAATCGTGGTCTCGGGATTGAATGGGTTCGGGTAGTTCTGCCCGAGTACCGAACCCGTACCTGCATCACGACCGCTACTGCCGGATGACTGGGCTGAAATGTCCTGCGGGAGGAACGCGCTGAGAGCAAGCACCACCACCGCTAGTGCTGCCCATCGGTGCTTCATTTGTGCGTTCTCCGGTCTGACAAAGTAGGTTCGGGTCGCGAACTCCTGAAAGGAAAGTGTGGTCCTAACTGCCCGTTCGGCGCGAACATAGGACGACGTTCAAGGACTGTCAAGCAATTGCTGACCTGGTTTGTCACTGCCCTGCACTCCGCCCGATTCCGCCCCTCTGCCCGCCAATACCCGACCCGACCCCTGCCGTTCCGTGATTCCGACTCGATCGCAGTACTCGAGAAATGGAATCAGGTACTTCCGCGACATCTTCACCACGTCCCGAAGTGCGGCCGGCGAGTACTCCGCACCACCGGCCATTGCTGCCTGCATCTCTTGCACCAATTGGTTTAGACACTGCGATTCGTAGTAACGTGCACCAAGCGGTTCTACCGAAGTGACGAGGTGTTCGCCTTCGAGGATACGGAGCAACGCGACGACGCTCGCTCCATGCTCCGCGGAGAGCTCCTGAGTCGACGGCGGCTCGCGCCCACCCTTACGTAGTTGCGCAAGAACAGCGTTTCGAGTGGCAAGGTGCCGCACGTCGAGTTGCGGCGCCCAACCAGGCGTGGCAACCAGTCCCTCGGACAACGCAACCGAACCAGACACGATCGCGCGGCGCAAAACGTCGTCGAACACACCATCACTGGCTCCTAACCGCGCCCGTAGATGCGACTGCTGTACGCCGGCTTCCAGCGGATGCTTATCCAGGTAGTCCCGTACTCGATCGACGAGCTGCTGCATCGCGCCAGCCAGGATGTCCCTGGCGATGAGTCGGTCGCCGATCCGCTCCGCCCCAGCATCACTCAGGAGATCACCTAACGAGCCATCGAAGGCACCTAGTCGAAACGGAAGCGCCGACGCGCTGACACCGGCAAGTCCGCCTTCAGACAGCATCGCTTTTAAGCGATCCGCTGGAGCGACGAGGCCTGGTGGCCACGGCCGCACTCGCCGGTACGGCGGCGCCGGGTCGCGTACGATCCCGCCACCGATCGTCACTGGCGGCGACGCGGCCCGTAGCACGAAACGGTCTCCTGCACGGACGACGACTGGCTCGTCAAGAATTGCGCGCGCGGCCCGCGACTCTCCGGGAGAAATTGGCCCGCCAACGGCCACTATGCGCGCGCCGACATCGCTCGTCCCGACGTGCAGACGAACATGCTCGCGGGGGCGGATTGGCCGGCTCGCGCGATCCAAGAGTGCTACGTCCACGCGCATGCGTGATGTCGTCGGCCAATGCGAATCGCCAACGAGAACCGCCCCACGGCCGGCATGCTCCAGATCCACACCGGCGAGCGCGAGGGCGGTCCGGCTCCCGGCGGTCGCTCGCGTGGTCGCCGCGCCGTGCACCTGGACAGTGCGAACACGCGCGGGCATGCCTAACGGGAGCAGCGTGAGCATCGCGTCCGGCTCGACGTGTCCGCTCCATATCGTCCCAGTCACAACGGTGCCGGCGCCGCGCACGGTGAACGCGCGGTCGATCGGCATGCGAAAGACGTCGTCAGTCTGGCGCACGGGAATGCTGCGAAGGATCGTGGCCAGCGTTGCTCGTAGTTGATCGAGGCCGGCGCCGGTCACGGCGGACGTTGGAATGATGGGCGAATCCTCGAGCGGCGTATCGGCCAACAGTGCGCGCACATCCTCCGCCACAAGCTCGAGCCACTCCGCCTCGACCAGGTCGGCCTTTGCGAGCGCGACGACACCGTGCCTAACGTCGAGCAACGAGAGGATGTCGACGTGCTCGCGCGTTTGCGGCATTACACCTTCGTCCGCCGCGATCACGAGCAGCGCGACGTCGATGCCAGTCGCGCCGGCCAGCATCGTGCGCACGAACGCCTCGTGACCGGGAACGTCCACGACCCCCGCGCGGAGATCGTCGGCGAGCACCAGCGGAGCGAACCCCAGATCGATCGTTATGCCCCGGCGCTTTTCTTCGGGAAGGCGATCAGTATCGACGCCGGTCAGCGCGCGGACGAGCGCCGTCTTGCCATGATCGATGTGACCGGCCGTGCCAATGATCACGCTGCACCGTCGGCGAGATTGTCCCACGCAGCGAAGGCCGTGAGTGCGCGCGCTCCTCCATCGTGCAGATGTTCGGCGAGGAACTCGCGCAACAAGCGGCGATGCGCCTTCCGAGTGGCTCCATCCTCTAACGCGCACGGTTCACCAGCCAGCCACAATCTCAGCGCAGCGCGTGCCGTCGCTGGAAGTGTGCGACGCCCGGCCGCAGCGCCGGCGCAAGTCGCGCACAGGACGCCTCCCGCACGCATATCGAAGACGGCCGCTTCGTCAGCGGCGATCTGCGCATGACAGTTGGCGCAGTCGTCGACGGCGGGACTGAAGCCCATCGCGGCGACGAGCTGCCACGCCCCTCGCAATGCGACATCCATCGCATCGCTCTCCAAATCGCACTCCAGGAGATCGAGCCCCGTAGCCAGGGGTGCAAAGAGGTCCCGCGCGCTCTCCTCGTGGCCGAAGCGTAGCACCAACTCCGTGAGCATCGCCGCCGCCATGAAACGCGGCAACGTCGATCCTAACGAGCGCCGACTTTTTGTCGAATCGAAGGCTGTCAGATTGTGAAGGTCCCGGTTTGGCTTGACGCTGATCTGGGCAACGCCGTGGGTGAAGAGATCCAGCGTGCCGAACGCGCTCTTGGGCCGCCGAGCACCGCGCGCTACGACAGAAACGAGTCCGGCGTCACGCGTCGCCAGTCGCACGATGCGCGATGACTCCGAGTAGTTGAACGCGTGGAGCACGATGGCTTCTGTCGCGATCAGCGGCATGCTCCAAAGATAGGTCTGAGGTCTGAGGTCTGACTAAACAAAGTGCAAGTCTGGAGTTGGCAGTATTGCGTGTTCAGTAGTCAGAATTGCGACAGAGGACCGACAACAGATAACTGCGGACTCGCAGCTTGTAGTTTGTCGTTTATCGCGGCCGCCCTGCGGAGCGTAGAGGCACCAGAGTCGGCGCACCGATCGCCGGGTCCCGCGTGATCACCAAGGGCCAGCCATACACCTTCTCGAGCACCGCCGCCTGCATGACATCGGCGACAGCGCCTGACGACACGACGTGGCCCTCGTGCAGAAGAACCATGCGCTGTGCAAAACGCGCCACGAGGTTGAGCTGATGACTCACGAGCAGCA
>CBQVAZ010000281.1:0-5233 GCA_967720205.1 uncultured Gemmatimonadaceae bacterium
GCTGCGAGATCATCCAGCAGCGTGTACGCGCATGGGACGATGAAGAGCGTCAGGATCGTCGACGTGATCAGTCCGCCGATCACCGCATGCGCCATCGGGGACCGCTGCTCGGCGCCTTCGCCTAACGCGAGCGCCAGCGGCAGCATACCGAAGATCATCGCCGAGGTCGTCATGATGATCGGCCGCAAGCGGATGCGCGCCGAATTGAGAATGGCCGTGTGACGATCGACGCCCTTCTCGCGCTCCTTGTTCACAAAGTCGACTAGCAGGATGCCGTTCTTCGTCACGAGCCCCATCAACATGATGATCCCGATCATCGACATCACGTTGAGCGTGCCGCCCGTGATGAGCAGGCTGAGCGAGACGCCGAGGAACGACAGCGGAAGTGCCAACATGATCGACAACGGCTGCACGAACGAACCAAAGAGCGAGGCGAGAATCAGGTAGATGAACACGACCGCGAGCAGAATCGCCTCGAGCACGTAGCCCTTGGTCTCTTCGAGGTTCTGCACGTCACCGCCGAATACAGTGCGATAACCGGTCGGGAGACCGATACGGTTGATCGTGTCGCGTGCGGCGTCTGCGACGCTTCCCATGTTGAAGCCCGGGAGAACTCCAGCGGAGAGCGAGATCTGACGCTCGAGACTGCGACGTTCGATCTGCTGCGGCCCAACACCAGCTCTGATGTCGGCGACTTGTGCGAGCGGAACCGTGGCCGACTGTCCCGATCTCGGATCGATGTTACTGCTCAGGACTGGAATGCGCGCAACATCCTCCGGCGAGACACGCATCGAGTCCGGATACACGACAATGACGTCGTGCTGATATCCGTTAGGGTCGTCCCAGCGAGTTGCCCGCTGCCCCTGGAAGAGCGGCTGCAGCGTCGAAGCGATGCTGCTGATGCCGAGACCGGCTGCCCACGCCTGCTGCCTATCGACACGCACATCGAGCTGCGGGATCTCTCCCTCATCGCTCGACTGTGGTTCCGCCATGCCCGGCACAGCGCGAATCGTTTGCAGCACTTGCTCTGCAGCGATCTTGAGACGTGTGGGCTCCGGTCCCTGCACGTAGATCCGGATCGGTTGGCCCATGCCGCCGAAGATGCTTCTGTTGCCGCCGATCTGCGGGCGCACGCCAGGAATCTGCGTGAGCTTCACGCGCAGCTCCGTCTGAATGTCAGTCAGCTTCTTCTTGCGCTCGCCGCGCGGCTTCAGCCTAACGTAAATCTGGCCGCTGTTGCCTGTACCTCTGAAACCACCGCCGATGGAGAGATATGTGAACTCGACCTCGGGCTGCTGCCGCAGGAACGACGCGATCTCGTGGCCTTTGGCGAGCGTGTAGTCGATGCGCGAGCCGGGTGGAACGCGGTAGCTCACGTCGAACTCACCGCTGTCGAAGTCGGGGACCCAGGTGAAGCCTAACAATCCGGCCAGCGCAAACGACGTGGCGATCGACGCAGCGGCGGCTCCGACCATCCACCAGCGCCGCTCGAGCGCCCAGCTGAGCCAACGCCTGTACCGTTCGGCGGTGCGGTCGAACGCGTCGTTGAATACAAATGCAAAGCGGCGGATCGGATTGCGTGTCTTCCTGCGCGTCGCTTCATGGCCACCGTGCTCGACTTCCGGATCATACCACTTACTCGAGAGCATCGGGTCCAGCGTAAACGAGACGAAGAGCGACACGAGAACCGCGAAGGCGACCGTCACGCCGAACTGGAAGAAGATCTTGCCGATCTGGCCGCCCATGAACGCGACGGGGAAGAAGACCGCCACCACAGCAAGCGACGTCGAAACGACGGCGAGACCGATCTCATTCGTTCCCTCTCGCGCCGCCTGGTCGTGGTCTTTGCCCATCTCCAGGTGCCTAACGATGTTCTCGCGCACGACGATGGCGTCATCGATCAGGAGCCCGATCGCGAGCGAGAGGGCCAGCAGCGTCATCGTGTTCAACGTGAAGTTGAACACCCACATGATAAAGAACGCCGAGATGATCGAGACGGGCAGCGTGAGGCCCGTGATTACCGTTGAACGCCACGAATTCAAGAACAGGTAAATGATCATGATCGTGAGCACGGCGCCGAGCATGATCGTGAGCTGCACGTCGGAGAGCGAATGGCGGATCTTGACCGAATCGTCGCGGATCACCGTCAGGCTGATATCCGGCGGCAGCGTACGGCCCATCTCCAGTGTGACGTCCCTAACGGCGTCCGCGACTTCGACGGTGTTCGAGCCTGAGACCTTCTGCACTTCGATCGATACGGCGCGCGTTTGATTCATGTACGCCGCCGACCGCGGCTCAGCGGCACCATCGATGACGCGGCCCAGGTCGCGCACTTTGACTGGCACGCCGTTTCGAACCGACACGACAACGTCGGCGAACGCCAGTGGATCGGTGATGCGTCCCGTCACGCGCACGAGTTTTTCCTGCTCGCCGCGCCAGACGCGTCCCGCCGGGACTTCCTGGTTCTCGCGCGCGAGCGCCGCGGAGACTTGCGTCGGGCTCACGCCGTACGCGACCATCGCGTCGTGGTCCAACGTGACGCGGATCTGACGCGGCGTGCCACCGATGACCTGGACGCCGCCTACGCCGGGGATCGCCTCCACACGTTTGGCGATGATCTGCTCCGCCAGGTCGGTGAGGTCGCGGATGGAGCGCTCGGCGCTCTGAATCGCGATCGACATGATCGCGCGCTCGTTAGGATCGTAGCGGATGACGATGGGGTCGTCCGCGTCAGGTGGAAGCCCGCGCCGCACGCGCGCCACTTTGGAGATGACATCTTGCTGCGCTTCCATGGGATTGACGCCCAGGTGCAGCATCACACGCACCATCGAATTGCCCTCGAACGACGTCGAGGTGAGCTCGCGAACACCCTGCACAGTGTTGAGCGACTCTTCGATGGGGCGCGAGACATCACGCTCCATCACCTCCGGAGACGCTCCGGGGTACGCCGTCTGCACCATGACGATCGGATACGTGATGTCCGGGTACTCGTCGATGGCCAATCGCCTATACGACACGACGCCCAGAACGACGAGCGCCACCATCATCATGGTGGCGAAGACCGGGCGCTTGATCGAAACGTCGGAGAGAAACATGCGCCTAACGCTTAGGTAGTGGTTGCAACGGCCGCTTTTTCGCAGCGTTGCTGTCCGCGGCAGCGGTCATCCCGCGACTGCGCCCTCGCTCGGCGGAGATGATGCTGACGCGCATCCCTGCGCCGAGCGCACCGATGTTGCCGATAATGATGCGATCGCCGGGCTGTAGGCCTTGCGCGATTTCGGCGACACCTAACGCTTCGTCCACGACGCCGAGCGTGACTATCGCGTGCTCGACGACGTCGTCCGCGATGCGGTACACGAACGTGGTAGACGTTTGCTGTGATTGCCGCAGCGCGGCGGTTGGGATCACAAGCGCGTCCTTCACGGTGCGACCGATCACTCGCCCAGTCGCGAACGTGTTTCCTTTCAGCGTGCCGTCACTGTTAGGCACCTGGATGTAGATCGTCACCGATCGATTGGCCGGATTGATCGTCGGGCTCACGCGCGCGACTCGACCCTCGAGTTGACGACCAGCCGCGGCAAATCGGACGACCTGCCCCGCTTTGACGTTCTCGGAAAGTCGAGCAGGCACCGCCGCCTCGAGCTCCAGGATGTCGTTGCGCACGACCGTAAAGAGTGACGAGCCACGCGAGACGTGCTCGCCGGCATCCACGCTGCGTAAAGACACCACGCCGGTTGTTGGCGCGAGGACGCGAGTGTCTGCATCGGTTTGACTCGCAGCCTTGAGTCGCGCTTCGGCTGCGGCGAGTCGGGCCTTGGCGACTGCGAGCGCTTGCTCCGCCGAGCGTAGATCGCGCTCCGGAATCGCACCGGCTTTGAACAGCTCCTGCGACTGATCGTAGTTCCACTGCGCATTCTTGACGTCGGACGCTGACGCGTCGCGCTCCGCCGCTGCCGAAATACGATCGCTCTCCTGCGTCGTGTTGTCGAAGCGCGCCAAGACCTCGCCGCGCGCGACGCGCTGACCTTCCCGCGCGTAGACGCCGGTGATGTCTCCTTCAACGCGCGCGCGAACAACGATCTCTTCGATCGGTCTGAGATCGCCATTGATCGGCGTCGCCGACTCGATCATTCCGCGGCTGACGACGAGAACGTCGTTAGGTCCGAGACCGATGACCGTCGGCCGACGACCGCCGGGAGCCCCTGGGGCGCCGGCTGTCGCACTGCCTTTGCTGGAATCAGCCTTCCCCTTGCCTGCCGCGCCGTTTGTAGCGGCATTGGCAGCTTCGCCGGAGCGGCTGCAGCTGATGACTGTCGTTAGGGCGCCCGTTGCGAGCGCTGTGAAAATCCGTGAAAAGAGCACTAGTTGATTAGCGAGAGATTTCTCTGGTCGGCGGGAGCGGTACTTCAGCGCCACGAGCCCGCGCGAGCTCGGCAGCCGCCAGATAATAGTCCACAGTTCCCCGCGCGGCATTAGACCTGGCTGTCAACAATGCGACTTGGGCGTCTGTTACTTCCAGCTGGGTTCCTAATCCACGCTCGAAACGCAGGGATGCGATGCGGAATGCCTCTTCCGCCTCTTCCGCATTCGTGCGCTGGGCTTCGTAGGTGCCTTCGGCCCGCGCAAACTCCGCCGCGGCGCGCGCTTGCTCCACAGCGACGTTTTCCCGCTCTTGTTCCAGCTGGGTTCGCGCCACGCGTTCCTGGGCCTGTGCCAGATCCAGGTTGCCCTTCGCGCGCAGTCCGTCAAAGAGGGGCCAGCTGACCTGAATGCCTAACGAGCGGTCCTCGTACCAGCCATTGTTCTGGCAGTTGAAACGCCGCAGTGCGGAGTCCGCCGCCGTGCAGTTCGCTGGAGACGTTAAGCCCCAACGTGTTGGGAAGCCCGGCGTAGATGGAAGCGCCACATAACCCGTGCGGAAGAAGGCGTTGATCGTCGGCATGAAATCGGCGCGGGCGACACGCACGCCTTCGTGGCGGGCATCGACAAAAAACTGCGCTGCGCGCAACGTCGCACGCGCCGGCGGTCGAGAACTATCGGATGCGATCGAGCGCGCCAGCGACTTCACCGCCGCTGTGTCCAACTCACTCGTTAGGACGACTACGCGCGACGGCGGCAGATTGAGAAGCCGTCGTAGTTCGATGAGCGCCAGCTCCACGTTGTTGCGTGCCTGGATGAGCGCGGGCTCGAGGTTGGCCTTTTCGACGCGAGCGCGCAGGACCTCGTAGCGCGC
>CBQVAZ010000282.1:0-5225 GCA_967720205.1 uncultured Gemmatimonadaceae bacterium
CTGCACCGATTCCTCACACGACTCGGCTACCTCGTCAGCACAGCGCGCAACGGGTGCGAGGCGCTGGCTGTTCTGGACGAGAGTGGCACCGTCGACCTTGTCATCACAGATCTCGTGATGGCCGACTTCGACGGTCGCGAGCTCATCCTGCAGATGCGACGCGAACACCCAGTCATACCTGTCCTGGTCATTTCGGGATATCCGGCCGCTCTGCTTCCAGGCCCCGATTCCAACGGACAACCGGTGCCGTTCTTATCCAAGCCCTTTGGGTTGGATGCGCTCGAGAGCGAAGTGCGCCGTCTCCTCGGGACGCGCGCGCGACCGAAAGGTCAGTAGTGAAGAGGCCAGCGGCGCCTAACGCAGTGCAGCCGCAGAATTACTCCAACTCGATAAGAATCGCGCCTTTCTCGACGGCCATCGCGGGCGTCGCGTGCACTGCCTTAACCGTTCCCGCGGCCGGCGCGCGCAGCTCGTTCTCCATCTTCATCGCTTCCATCACAACGAGTCCCTGACCAGCGCTCACCTGATCTCCGACGCGCGCATTCACGCGGACGATCAGTCCTGGCATCGGCGCAACGAGCGGAGCCGGCCCTGATGGAGTCGCGTGCTCGGCCGTCATATCGCGAATGGTGCGCGTGCGCTCGTCCAGCGCTTCGACGTCAAAGCGAAAACCGCCGATCCACAGGGAGTAGCGTCCGCGCTGTCCCAGGCGCCTGACAGCGACGCGGTGCACAGCGTTGTCGATCGTGACGAGATGGATTGGCGTCCCCGCGATGTCGGCGAGATGGGCTGTGTGAGGCTCACCATCGACGAGCACTCCGTCGCCGGTGAGCTCGACGGTCACGCGCGAGCCATTCAACTCGGTGACGTATTTCACTGGACCGGCACCAACTCGCAGACCGTCTCGACATGCGCTGTTTGCGGAAACATGTCGTAGGGCTGCACGCTCGCCACCGTGAAGTTGGAAAGGCGACGAACATCGCGAGCCAGCGTGGCCGGATCGCAGCTCACATAAACGATCGCGCGCGGCTTCGGCGTCGTCGAGTTGAGCGTTTCGGCGACTGACGCATCGATCCCCGCGCGTGGCGGATTCAGGACCACGATGTCGGCAGGGAGCGCGCGCTGCATGGCCTGTTCAACGCGTGCGGCGATGCTGCGGCTCGGGCGCGTTAGGCGTGAGGCAGCGAACTGCGCGGCGTCTTCGTCGACTTCGATGGCTGTCACCGTAACGCCGGCGCGCGCGAGAACGACGGCGACGTCGCCGACACCGCTATAGGCATCGACAGCTGTGCGCGGCCTGTGCGCGAGCACGCGCGTGGCGACATCCGCGTGCAGCTGTTCGGCGACACCCGGATTCACTTGCGTAAAGCTGAAGGCTGGAGGAGTCTGGTTCGCGCGGTTGTCCCACAGCACTCGACGCACGCCGTAATCCGGGCTCCAGTGCGCGACAGAGATCGCCGGGCAGGCTCGTGAAAAATCACCGATGAGTTGTTGTGTCCAGCCGCTGCCGCCTCTCAAAGAAAAAGCGGCGCTGTCGTCGAGCCAGCGGACCGTGCCGGACATGCGCGCCGCGTCAGGCAGCAGAAACGCGGCGGCTCTGATTTCGTTCCACGCCGAGAGCACCTGTCCGTCGCTAATGAGGCACTCCTCGAGGTCAAAGACTTTCTCGGGATCGTCGTAGTCGCGCAGACCAAAGCGCCAGCTCGCCGAGCGCCCGGCGCCCTCGCGTCGAATTGCAAGCGTTAGGCTGATTCGGTAGCGCCACGGCGACGGCGCCGGGGAGACCTCGGGCACCTGCGCGCTCACTTTCCCTATGCGATGCAAGGCGTCTCTCACGATGGCGCGTTTGGCGTCGAGCTGCGCCTCCTCTTGCATGTGCTGCAACTGACAGCCACCGCAGCGATCGCGCTCGTAGTGCACGCACGGTGGCTCGACGCGAACGCTGCTGCGCTGGTGCAGCGAGAGCACGTTGGCGCGGGCGAAGCGACCCTGCGGCATGAGCTCCACATCGACGACATCGCCGGGCGCAGTGCGTGGCACGAAGACGGCTAGCCCATCGCTGTGTGCGACGCCGTCGCCTCCAGCGGCTATGGATTCGATGCGAACTCGCGCGAGCATCGAGTTACCTAACGCAGCCCTTCGCGCCGAGCGACTTCGCGCCAGAGCGCGTTGTTGCTCGAGTCCGCAACCGGCGCGTTGCGCGCGCTCTGTTCTCGCGGAGTGCCACGATCTCTGTCGGCGAGCAGCGCGGCCGCGACGGCCGCGGCGTGGACAATATCCGGCGGCGGTGCTGCGTGAACGAGTGAATGCAACGAGCGCTCGAGCCACTGGACGTCGATGTTACCGCGCTGAAAGTCCGCATTCTCCAGCAGACGGATGTGAAACTCGCGCGACGTTTCGACGCCGACGATTGTCAGCTCTCGTAAGGCGCGGTGCATGCGCGACACGGCTTGCTCGCGCGTACTGCCCCAGGCGATGAGCTTGGCGAGCAGCGGATCGTACGAGAGGCCGATTTCTGCGCCGGCTTCGATGCCGCCGTCCCAACGCACGCCGGGCCCGGCGGGCACGTGCACGTACTCGATGCGTCCGGTCGAAGGGAGAAACCCATTCGCCGGGTCCTCACTCGTTATGCGACACTCTATGGCCCATCCGCGCGGGGCGATCTCATTTGGGAAGGGCAAACGTTCGCCCCGCGCTATGCGCAGCTGCCACTGCACGATATCGACGCCTGTCACCATCTCCGTGACTGGATGCTCGACCTGCAGTCGCGTGTTCATCTCGAGGAAATAAAAGTTGCCGTCCTGGTCGAGCAGGAACTCGCACGTCCCGGCGTTGACGTATCCGACCGCGCGCGCGACGGCGACGGCTGTGTCTCCCATACGCCGGCGCAGGTCGGGCGTCACCGCGAGGCTGGGAGATTCCTCCAGCATCTTTTGATGGCGCCTCTGGACCGAGCATTCGCGCTCGCCTAACGAGAGAACGGTGCCGTGCGAGTCGGCGAGGATCTGGATCTCGACATGGCGCGGCCGGTCGACGTACTTCTCGACGTAGACCGCGTCGTCGCCGAAGGCGTTTTTCGCTTCGCGCTGCGCGGACTCGTACGCCGATGCCAGACTTTCGCCCTCGCGCACGACGCGCATTCCCTTCCCGCCTCCACCGGCCGCTGCCTTGAGCAGCACGGGATAGCCAAACTGCTCGGCGATCTGCGCGGCATGTGTGGCGTCTTTGACGGCGTCGGTAGTACCGGGGACGACTGGAACGCCGGCCTTGATCGCGATCGCGCGCGCCGACGTTTTGCTTCCCATCGCCGCAATCGCTTCAGTCGGAGGACCGACGAAGACGAGTCCCGCGTCCCTAACGAGTTCCGCGAACCAGGCGCGCTCCGCGAGGAAACCGTAGCCCGGGTGAATGGCGTCGGCGCCCGTTTTCTTCGCCGCTTCGACAAGGCGATCGCCGCGGAGATAGCTCTCAGGCGCCGGCGCCGGGCCGATGTGCACGGCTTCGTCCGCCTCGCGCACGTGCGGAGCCTGGGAGTCAGCGTCGCTGTAGACCGCGACGCTTTTGATGCCTAGTTCCTGGCAGGCCCGCACGATCCGGAGGGCGATTTCGCCACGGTTCGCGATTAGAACTTTGCCTAACATCAGGTCAAAGGCAAAAGGTCAAAGGTCAAAGCATGCCAAAGCGACGCCCGCATTGACCTCTGACCTCTGACCTTTGACCTATAGCGGGATGTTCCCATGCTTCTTCGGCGGATTCTTGTCGCGCTTGGAGACGAGTGCCTCCAACGCGTCGATCAAGCGCGGGCGCGTTTCGCGCGGATCGATGATGTCGTCCAGGTAGCCGCGCGACGCCGCTACATATGGATTGGCGAACTTTTCCGTGTACTCAGCGACGCGCTCGTCCATCGTTCGCGCCGAATCCTTGGACTCGTCGATCTCACGCCGGAAGAGGATTTCGACGGCACCCTTGGGTCCCATGACGGCGATTTCGGCTGTCGGCCAGGCCACGTTGAAATCGCCGCGGATGTGCTTGGAGCTCATGACGTCGTAGGCGCCGCCGTATGCCTTACGTGTGATCACGGTGAGCTTGGGGACTGTCGCCTCGCAATAGGCGAACAGCAGCTTGGCCCCGTGGCGGATGATGCCGCCATGTTCTTGAGTGACGCCGGGGAGAAAGCCGGGGACGTCCTCGAACGTGACGAGCGGAATGTTGAACGCATCGCAGAACCTAACGAACCGCGCGCCCTTGACCGACGCGTTGATGTCGAGCACGCCCGCGAGAATTGCAGGCTGATTGGCCACGACACCGACGCTGTAGCCGCCCAGGTGCGCGAAGCCAACCACGATGTTCTGCGCGTAGTCGCGGTGCACTTCGTAGAACTCGCCGTCGTCCACGACGCGACGGATCACGTCATGGATGTCGTACGGCTTGTTCGGATGATCCGGCACGACGTCCAGCAAGGACTCGTCGCGCCGGTTCTTAGGATCGTTTGTCGCGCGCCGCGGCGGATCATCGATGTTGTTCTGCGGGATGTATCGAAAGAGCTCACGGATGCGCGTTAGGCATTCCAGCTCGCTGTCGCAGGCAAAATGAGCGACACCGGACGTGCCCGCATGCGTGTCCGCGCCGCCGAGCTTTTCCATCGTGACGTCCTCGTGCGTCACGGTCTTCACCACGTTAGGCCCGGTGACGAACATGTATGACGAGCCGCGCACCATGTACACGAAATCGGTGATCGCGGGTGAGTACACGGCGCCGCCAGCACAAGGTCCGAGAATCGCCGAAATCTGCGGCACGACGCCTGACGCGAGCGTGTTGCGCAGAAAGATCTCGGCATAGCCGCCTAGCGAGACGACGCCTTCCTGGATGCGCGCCCCGCCGGAGTCGTTGAGACCGATCACCGGTGCGCCGTTGCGCACCGCGTGGTCCATCACCTTGCAAATCTTTTCGGCGAACGCTTGCGAGAGCGAACCGCCAAAGACTGTGAAGTCCTGCGAGAACACGTAGACGAGACGGCCTTCGATGCGCCCGTAGCCGGTGACGACGCCGTCGCCGTAGAACTTCTGCGCATCGAGCCCGAAATCGCTGCTGCGGTGCGTGACGAAGCGATCGAACTCGACAAACGTCCCTTCGTCCAGCAGCAAGTCGAGTCGCTCGCGGGCGCTGAGCTTCCCCTTGTCATGCTGCGTTTTGAGCCGAGCGGCTCCGCCTCCCTGCTCTGACTG
>CBQVAZ010000283.1:0-5186 GCA_967720205.1 uncultured Gemmatimonadaceae bacterium
CAGCGGCGCAGTCCTCACCGTCGGGCACCGCCGTGCGCGTCGCCGCGCGGGCGTCGCGGCCAACTGGGCTGATCACCGCGACCGATACCGTAAACCGCCGAGAGCAGTCTTGGATCTCGAAGCGGGATATGTTCTTAGCGAGTGCCTTCGTTCTTGGCGCTACCGTGGCTGTCATCCACGACGCCTCATGGGATTCGCGCATACAAGCGCCGGGCGTGCAGCGGAGCGGCGCCCTCCACAGTCTCGCAGGTGGCGCCAGCAGTCTTGGGAGTCCCGGCGCCCTGGTGCTCACAACAGGTCTCTTGGCAGGAGGCCGTTTGTTCGGCAGCGATCGTGTAGCAGACGCTGGGCTGCACTCAACCGAAGCGATTCTACTCAGCGCTGCGGCTACGTCGCTCCTCAAGGGAGTCGTTGGACGCGCGCGACCCTACGTGTCGAGCAGCGATCCTAACGAGTCCGGACCCGACGCGGACGTCTTCCGTTTTGGACGTGGATTCGGCCGGGATTACAGCTCCTTCCCGTCGGGGCACACGACGGTCGCATTCACTGCGGCGTCCGCCCTGACGCGCGAGTTGTTCGACTCTCATTCAGAGGCGCGCTGGGTTGTCGGGCCGCTGCTGTACGGTGGGGCGACGGCCGTCGGTTTGTCGCGCATGTACAAGAACAAACACTGGGCCAGCGATGTCATGGCAGGCGCCGCTCTCGGCACCTTTATCGGCAGCAAACTCGTCGCCTACAAGCACACGCACGGCGCGAACCGTCTCGAGCGCTTCCTGGTGCCTAACGTGGGCGCGTCGCCGACGGGATCCTTTGCCTTGACCTGGTCTCTAACGCCGCCACGCTGAGCGCGGCGCGGGCGTCATCTCGCGTACTTGATCCAGCGCGCGACTTCCATGAGTGAGGGGCGTTTGCCGTACATGAGGATGCCCACTCGATAGATGCGCGCGGCGAGCCAGAGGCACACTACGCACGCCGCGATCAGCCCCAGCATAACGAGTGCGATCTCATACCACGGCACGGCGACGATGCTCATGCGTACAGGCATGAGGATCGGTGCCGAGAAGGGGATCCAGGAGATGACCTTGTTCGTCGTGCTGGTCGGGTTGAGCATGACCGGCTGAATGAACACGGCGCTCATGACGATGAGGATCGTCACGGGCGTCGCGGCCTGTTGCGCATCCTGCTCGTTGGACACCATCGCACCGATGGCGGCGAAGAGCGCGGCGTAGAGGATGAATCCAAGCACAAAAAACACCAGCAACATCACGAGGTCGAGGATGCCGACTCCCGGCAGCGGGATTGGTGCGTTAGGCATACCCAGCCACGCCAGGATGGGCGCACGAAAACGCACGAAGAGAGCGAGGCTCGCGGTCCAAGCAGTGAGCTGGGTCAGAGCAACGGATCCAACGCCTAACACTTTCCCGGCGAGAAGGGATTCCGGCTGTACGCTCGCCACGACGACTTCGGCGACGCGGTTGTTCTTTTCATCGACGACGCCGCGCAGAATCGTCTGGCCATAAAGCACGATGAGCGTGTACAGCACGAACGACGCGATGAAGGCAACTGCGATGTTGCCGGCTCCTGAACCACCGCGTCCAGTTTCGGTGATGCGCTCGGTCGCGAGCCGCAGGTTCACGCGCGAGAGCGAGCGTACGCGATCGGCATCGAAGCCGGCTCGCTCCAATCGATTGATGAGCATGGCCTGCTCGACCTGGCGTTTGATGCGCTCCATGTCGGGAATCGTGCTCGCGTTCCGGCCGGCATATCGAGCGGACATGCCGAAGCTGCTCAGACTGTCCAGCACGAGGTATCCGTCGAGTCGTTTGGCCATCACATCTCGCGTGGCGCTCGACTCGGCTTGGGCAAGTTCACTGGGCGCCAGGCGAATCACATGCGCCAACGATGTGTCTCCCTGCAGGCCGCCGCCTAACGAGTGAGCGACGGCAGCACCGAGGTCCGTTCGCGTCGCATCGAGGATCACAATGTTGGAAGCTTTCGCGCTTTCCATGCCGCGTGTGCGCATGTAGACGGGGAGCAGGAACAACACGGCCATCATCAAGGGGCCCAGCAGCGTCGCGATGACGAACCAGCGGGACCGGACGCGCTCGACGTACTCGCGTTTTGCAACTGCCCAAAGCTTAGCCATGGCCTGTTATCCCTGCTTCGACGCCCTTCGCGCCGACGCGATCGAGGAAGATCTGATGCAACGACGGCTGCACGAGCTCGAAACGCTCGATCGGCACGCCTAACGCCACTACGCGGCGCAGCAGCTCCTGCGGATTGGCGCCCTCGGCCAGCTCCACTTCGAAGAAGCGGTTCTGGTCGTCGACGGATTTCACCATCCTGGGATCATCCAGCAGCGAGCGCACGCCGTCGGTGGATTTGTTCGCGACGGCGATGGCTACGTGGCGTATGCCATGCTCCGATTTCACCGCCTCGACGGACCCGTCCAGCACCTTTTCACCGCGCGCGATGATGCACACGGAATCACACATGCGCTCGGCGCTCTCCATGAGGTGCGTGCTGAAGAGGATCGTCTTGCCGCGCCGTTTGAGCTCGATGACGGTATCCTTGAGCGCTTGTGCGTTGATGGGATCGAGCCCGCTGAACGGTTCGTCGAGAATGACCAGATCCGGGTCGTGCAACAGGCAGGCGATGAACTGCACCTTCTGCTGCATGCCGCGCGATAGCTCGTCGACCTTGGCCAATCCCCAGTCCTTCTCCGGCGTCTTGAGCGTTAGGCGCTCGAGCCATGGACCGATGCGCTTGTCAGCCTCGCGGGCGCTGATCCCCTTGAGCTCTGCCAGGAATCGCAACAGGCGGCGCACCTGCATCTTCTTGTAGAGGCCCCGCTCTTCAGGGAGATACCCGACGCGGTCGAGCAATTTCGCCTCTGTATTGGGCCGGCCGAGCACTCGGATCGACCCTTGGTCCGGCATGATGATGTTGAGGATCATGCGGATGGTTGTCGTTTTGCCGGCGCCGTTGGGGCCTAGCAAGCCATAAACGGCCCCTTGAGGCACCTGCAGCGACAATTCGCGCACCGCAACGTGCTGCGCGAAGCGTTTGACAACCGACTGAATGTCGAGCGCGAGTTCGGCCATGAATGGCGAGAGTGTGCGATGGGTGCGCAGAATATAGCGGTGCAAACGGCCCCCCCCACTCCGTCCCGGCAACCGCTCCATCGCGTCATAAGTGTCGTCGCCGCCCTGGGGAGTTCGGTATTGCTCCTCTTTCTGGTGGCGCCGATCGCGCAACTCGTTACGCGCGGCGGCGTCTCGGGGATTCGCGCCGTTGGCGTTGACGCCGATCTACGTGGCGCCCTCCTGCTTACCGCGCTGACAGCGACGGGCGCGACTCTCTTCGGAATTCTGACAGGAACGCCGCTCGCCTATTTCCTAGCGCGCACTCGCTCGCGCGGCGCAGGAGCGATAGCCGCGGTGCTCGATCTCCCGCTCCTGATCCCGCACCCAGTGGCCGGGATCGCACTGCTGCTCGTGCTCGGCCGCGAGAGTGCAGTTGGCAGCACATTGCTGAAAGCCGGCCTGGGGGTGGTAGGGACGCCGTTAGGCATTATCGCGGCTATGCTGTTCGTATCGGCGCCACTCTATGTGAGCGGCGCGCGCGAGGCCTTCGCTCGCGTCGATCGTCGTTTCGAGGGCGTCGCGCGCACGTTGGGTGACAAACCCTGGCGCGTGATGCGGCGCGTCACACTGCCGCTCGCGCTGCGCGGACTCGTGGCGTCCGGCGTCGTTATGTGGGCCCGCGCCGTCAGCGAGTTCGGCGCGATCGTAATTCTCACATACAACCCCAAGACGGTGAGCGTGCTGAGTTACGATCGCTTCACGACGTTCGGGCTTTCAGAGGCAATCCCAGTCGCTGCAGCGCTCGTGCTCTTTGCAGTGATCCCTCTCGTTGTGTTGCGGCTGTTGCGATACGAGCGCCGCCTGGACCAGCCCTGGTGATCAGCGTTCGCAATCTCGGCGCGCGCGTCGGCGCGTTCCACCTGAGTGACGTCTCGTTCGACGTGCCGGCAGGCGGCTACGGCGTTGTTATTGGTCCCGCAGGTTCTGGAAAGACGACGCTACTCGAAGCGATCGCCGGCCTCACGCCGATTGTCAGCGGTGACATTTCGTTAGGCAGTCGCGCTGTGACGCGCGAGCCGCCTGAAGATCGCGGCATCGGGATCGTCTACCAGCACGGCTATCTTTTCCCGCATCTGTCCGTCGGCGAGAACATCCATTATGGCGCGACGGCGCACACGACCACGTCCGCGCAGGAGGTGACTCGCCGCTTGGGGATCGCGGACCTCGTCGATCGTGACGTGCAGTCCCTGAGCGGTGGCGAACGCCAGCTCGTGGCGCTCGCTCGAGCGTTGGCGCGCCGCCCGCCCGTCGTGCTGCTGGATGAGCCGTTCAGCGCGCTGGATCCCAAGCGTCGCGCTCTCTCCCGCCGCGAAGTGCGCGCGCTGCATCGCGAGTGGGGTTTCACGGCGCTGCAGGTCACGCACGACTTCACAGAAGCCGGCTTGTTAGGCGACGTCGCGATCCTGCTCGACGCCGGTCGCGTGCTGCAATACGGCGCGCCTGACGAGGTCTTCCGGCGCCCCGCCACGCCGTACATTGCCGAGTTCCTCGGCGCCGAAAATGTGCTCGCAGGCACCGTGCGGGTGCTGCGGGACGCGCCGCCGGACTTCATCGCTGGGGTCGAAACTCCAGGCACGCTTGTTCCAGCCGATTTGGCCTCGGGATACCACGCGCTGGAGTTTGTGGCCGGTGCGCTCAAGATCTACACCGTCGGCAGCGCGGCTTCGGGTTCGTCGTACGCCGTGATTCGCGCGGAAGAAGTCTCCATCGCCCGGACGGCGCCGGCGACGTCGGCGCGGAACGTATTCCGCGGACGCATCATGGAGCTGTCCACGTTAGGCGCGCTGGCGCGGGTCGCGCTGGACGTGGACGGTATGCCGCTCGTTGCCGCGTTGACGGCGCGCTCAGCGGACGAGCTCGCGCTACGTGAAGGGGAGGAGGTCTGGGCATCGTTCAAGGCGCTAGCCGTGCATCTGTGTTAGGACAAGCCGCACTATTCTCTGCGCATGCCTGGTTCGCGGAAGCCTAACGCGACAGTCGCGGATATCCTGGAGCCATTCCCGGCTCGCGTCCGCCGGATCTCGGAGCAGCTGCGCAAGC
>CBQVAZ010000284.1:0-5185 GCA_967720205.1 uncultured Gemmatimonadaceae bacterium
GCACGACACAGTTCCAGCTCGAGGTGAAGGCCGAAGGTTATCAGCTGGCCGCTGGTGCGGCGATTCCGCGTGCAGAGTATCGCACCGCGAGTCCGGAGTATTTCCGCGCGTCCGGGATTCCGCTGCTCAAAGGGCGCGAGTTCACGACGACGGATCGCGACAGCGCGGCGCGTGTCGTGATCATCAACAAGAAGCTCGCAGACTACCTGTTCAAGGATCGCGATCCGATCGGACAGCGAATCGCGTGGACTGGTGATGTTTTGCGTTTCATTCCAGTGAGCGGCGACTGGCGCACGATCGTCGGTGTCGTAGGCGATACGAAGGACGGTGGCCTGGATGCTGAACCGTTCCCCGTCGTTTTCCAGCCGTTCGCGCAGGAAGTGAGCTTCGGCCAAGCTGGCATCGTGATCCGCGCGGCGAACGAGAATCCGACGTTGGCGCCGGCGGCGGCGAGACTCGTTAGGGGAATCGTTCCCGACGCGCCGATCGAGAACATTCTCACTGTGGCGCAGATCAAGGATCAGAGTGTGGCTCCGCGGCGCTTGAATGCGGCGCTCATTTCGTCGTTCAGCATTTTGGCGCTGATCATCGCCGCGGTGGGCATTGCCGGCGTGCTGGCGTTTTCGGTCAGCGCGCGAACGAACGAGATCGGCATTCGCATGAGCCTCGGCGCCGATCGTGGCCGGGTGCAGCGCATGGTGTTGATGGAGGGCGGAGTGCTGCTTGGCGTCGGCTTGGCGTTAGGCGTGCTCGGAGCGGTGTTGGCGAGCCGGCTGATTCGCGGATTCCTGTTTGGCGTGACGCCGAACGATCCGGTGACGCTGCTCGGCGTGGCGCTGATGATGTTGGTGGTCGGCATCGGCGCGTGCTGGTTGCCGGCGTTGCGTGCCGCGAGGATCGACCCTGCCGTAGCGATCCGACGCCAGTAACGCTACTTTCGTGACCCGCGACTGGTGGCACGCCGTGCTTTGCGGCGTTAGGCTACGTTTGTCTGACAATGACGGGAGGGAAGATGGGAAAGGTGGTTCACATCATTGTCTTGATGCTGGAGAACCGGTCGTTCGATTTCATGCTCGGGTTCTTGAAGCATCCGAATCCGGCATATCCAGGTCTGACGGGCAGCGAGTTCAACCGACTCGGCCCGATCAATGACCCGGCGTCGCCTCGCATCTTCGTCACCGCGACTGGACAACAGAAGCTCCAGCTCAGTCCAGACCACTCTCACCGCAGTGTGATGCACCAGCTATTCGGCGTCCGTACAACGACGTCGCCTAACGGCAATCCTACAGCGACCGGTTTTCTGAATGACTATGAGGACTTTGCCGTCAAAAAATTACAGATGCCAGGACTTGGGCATCTGATCATGGGCTGTCTCGACAGCACGCGTGTTCCGGTGTTGGCGCGGCTCGCGCTTTCGTTCGGTGTGTTCACCAGATGGTTTTCTTCCGTCCCGGGCGAGACGTGGCCGAACCGCAACTTCGCTCATGCGGGAACATCCGATGGCGAAGTGAACATCAACCTGCGGCTTTATTTCAACAGGACGATCTATGAACTGCTCGAGGACAACAAGCGCACCTGGGGCCTCTTTCACGACGGATTCCCTCAGGTCTTCGCATTCCCGGCAGTTCTGACCCGCGGGAAGTTTGGAGCGGACGAAAAGATCAAGGGTCTGCTCGACCGCATCGCGAAGGACAGACTTCCAAGCTATTCGTTCGTCGAGCCTAACCACTTTGGCAAGAAGTCCAACAGCCAGCACCCTGGCAATAACGAGAAGGACGATCGTGACTTCCGCGCGGCGGAGGCTCTGGTCGCAGAGATCTATCGCGCGCTCTTCAACAATCCGAAGGTATTCAACAAGACGCTCTTCCTCGTCACGTACGACGAACACGGCGGCCACTTCGACCACGTGGCGCCTCCGCGTCACCCCGATCTCAGCGACGGCCGAGTTGGCGATGATGACTTCCAGTTCGATATCCTTGGACCTCGAGTTCCTTGTGTTGCGATATCGCCGTGGATCGAGGAGGGCTTCGTTGACAACGAGACGGTTTTCGATCACTCGAGCATCGTGCACACGGTACGGGCTGCGATGGTGCCTTCGGCGCCACCACTACCGACCTCGCGCGATGGAAAAACCGCCAGTGCCCTGCATGCCATGAAACGTGCGACGCCACGGTCGCCAGCAGAGATGCCGAGCCCGTCGTCGATCCAGCCTTCGAAGGCCGCCAAGGCAGTCCTCGCTAGACGGGCAATGCGTGAGGAAGCTCGATCCGCGACGGAGCTTGATGATTTCCAGCGTAGCCTCTTGTGGCTCGCCAAGACGATCGAAACGCAGCTGGACGCTCCAGCAGGGACGCGGTTGGGGGCACGTCGCCTAGCAACTGTAAGAGGCGTCGAGGTCACGGACGCAGCGTTGGCGGGCAAGAGCATTGCCGACGTGGAGCGCGAAACCGACCGCGTCGTTCGCAAGCTTCGCGTAGCGCAGAAGGGCCGCCCCGCTAGCGTGGCGACTCGACCGGCCAAGGCTAAGCGGCGGCCGAGCATCATGGCCGGCGCCGCCGCCAAGAAACGCCTAACGCAAAAGGTCCGCCGCAAGAGCCGTCGCAGCCCAGGCGTGCGCAAAAGTAAACGCGCCACCAAGCGCCGATCGACGACGCGCGCGGGCAAGAAGTCAAAGAAACGCGGGCGCCGTTAGGCGCCCGGCCGCGTGGTCACTACGTGACGGAATCCACGGCTTTGGCGGCGTTCACACGCCCAAAGCCGAATCTGGTGCTGCGTCCTTGCGAGTTGTATCCGCTGCCGATCTTGTCAGCTGTCGCGCGTAGAACGTCACGCACTCCGTCAGCATCGAGCGACGGCTTGACGCTGAGCACCAGCGCCGCAATGCCTGCCGCGAGCGGCGTTGCCGACGATGTCCCGCCAAAGGAGTTCGTGAGCAGACCGTCGGCACCTCCGGCGCTCACCGTTCCGATGTTGAAGCCGCGGTTTGGGATCGACACGTCTGTCGTTAGGATGTCGGCTTTGCCGCCGCTCGACGGCGCGACGAAGTCCACCTCGGAGCCCGTATTCGAGTAGCTGGCGAGTCGGGCTTGATCCGTCGATGCGCCCACACCGATTGCGAGTGGACTAGATGCCGGGAAGCCAACGCTGGACGACTCGTTCCCGGTGGCGCAAAAGACGGCCGAACCCTTCCCTTGCCGACCGATCGTGCGCGCGTCCTCGAGCGCCAGCTCTACGTCGGGACTCGTGCCGCCAGACCAAGAGCAGGAGAGGACGTCGGCGATGCCAGCTGCATAACGAATAGCGTCTGCGACCCGATCGTCGCGCGCCAGGTCATCACCGTGAAAGATCTTCACTGCCAGGACCTTGCACTTGGGCGCGATGCCAATGGCACCGCCACCGGATGCTGCGATGACGCCGGCGCAGGGCGTGCCGTGAATGTCGTTCCCGTCCATTTCATCGAACGGAAAACGGAACTTCTTCGGACGTGGATCGAAGTGATCCGGAGCCTCGTCAGGTACAAAGAAGTCGCGGCCGAACTTGTCGCGCGAGTTCGTTTTCGGGTTGTGCCAGATTCGGCTTTTCAGCCGGGGGTGGTCGATGTCCACTCCGTCGTCCAGTACCGCCACGACGATCGATGGTTTTCCTCGCGTAATCTTCCACGCACCGCGCGCGTCGACGTCCTCGCCGGCAACTTGGCCCGTCAGCGATGCTCGGTTACGTAGGTGCCACTGACCGACCGGAATCGTGGGCACTGCGAGGCGGCGATACTCGCTGACGAAATTCGGCGTGGCGAAAAGCACCTCGTCCAGCTCCGTACATTCATTGGCCACTTGGACGAGCTGACCGCCATCACGCGACTTTTTCGCGTCGTAGGCCACGAGTTGATCCGGGATGAACCTGTTGACGTACCGCACCGCCAAGTCGAACTTCGCGAGGATCGCCTTTTTCTTGCTAGCTGTCGCGTTAGGCGCGAAGCGAATGGCGATCTCTCGGTGAAATGTTCGCACGAGCCCGGTCGCGGCCTCGCGAAACACAGTTGGAGGAGGACCCGGGTCAGCGGGCTTAGCGGCCTTCGCCAGTTTCGCCGATCCCGTTTTCGCCGCTCGTTGCGTCCCTCGGTCGATCTCGAAGAAGGCGCGAAACGCTCGGTGCTCGGGATCACTCTGCACGATGGATGTCGGGACCTCGGGAAGCGCAGCTCCCCTTCGGATGATTCCCGCTCGTTCAGGTACCCGCGGCTGCACCTCGATCAGTTCGACTCTCTTTCCCTTCGCGTCGAAGATGTACATCGTCCCCTCCTCATCAAGTGTTAACCCGCTTCGCGCTTGTACTTCGAGATTGTCTCAGCCCACGCTTTGTGCACGCTTGGATCCTTTGCGACTTCGCGTACGCTGTCTGGTAGAAATACCTCCACCGGTTTTTGCGGGACAAACGTCGCTTGGCTAGGCACGAATTCGTTCTTGCGCACTAGCTCGAGGCCATGCGCTCGCGCAAATGCGCGCAAACTTGCCAGCGTTTGATTCGCTGCAAAACGAACAGCGATTTTGCCGGTTGGATAGTGCTCGGCGCCTTCAGGCGATCTGATGGCAGGTGCGGCCCACTCCAGTCCGCGGACCCGGTCCAGCAGGACCTTCCATGTTGCGCGAGCGTCGCCGTGCGGTTCGGAAAGACGGACCAATCGCAGCCCGGAATCGCCTAGCAGCTCGACTTCGCCGATTGCCGAAATGCTCTCTTCGACAGCCGGCGCTTTAGTCCCGACACGCAAAACGAAGACGTGCGGCTCGGCAGCTTGATCTCCGGGACGATCATCATGCGACGGCGCTTTGGATTTCACGGCTCCTCTACTGTAGCCGATCTGATTGCGGGGAGCCATGCCACCGCATTTTGCGTCGGCTTTGCATCAAAAAGAGAGAGGCCAGAGCTTACGCTCTGGCCTCTGTCGACTGAGTGCAAGGTTACGGAAGGACGTTGCCTAAATCCTTGACCGCTGCTGCCAGCTTCTGAACCTTCGCGCCGTCGCACGATCCACGCGCGTCCGACTCGAGCTGCGTCGTCATCTGATTCAGCGCCGTCGAGCGCGCCGAGCCAGAAGCCTTCTCCGCACCCGCGAGCCCCTGCCTAACGGCAGAGATGCGCGCCGAGCTCAGACACTTGTTGCGCTCGAGCTGATCGACGTAGGAACGCG
>CBQVAZ010000285.1:0-5167 GCA_967720205.1 uncultured Gemmatimonadaceae bacterium
CGTTAGGAGCCGTCTACGTGGTGCGTGCGGGCGAGAGCGGAGCCACGCGTCGCAGTACTGCCGTGGTGGACTCGATCGGGCGTTGGCACGCGTGCAGTATGCCGCGGGGCACTTCGCTCGTTTTGCTGACAGATCGCGGCGGCGTAACAGAGACGCTGGCGCGCTTTCGAATCCCTCGAGCGATTGACGTGGCGTTCGTTGGGTCGCAGAACGCGCAGCCGCTATCGATTGCCGCATCGTTGCCGCCGGCGACATCGCAGGCCGGCACTGCCCGGCTCACGATTCGCGTCTTCGCGGCCCGGGATTCTTCGCTCCTGCGCGATGCCGATGCCGTAGTGGACGACTCGCTCCTCGTCAGGCCTGGTACGCGCGGCGACTTGCGAATCTCCGAGCTCGGTGAAGGAACGCACGCCGTGACCGTGCGTCGGCTGGGGTTCACTCCCGTTACTAGATCGTTGAGCCTAACGATCGCGCAGGCGCGCGTCGATACGGTGTTCCTCGAGCGCCTGCCACCCTTGCTCGCTGAGGTGAAGGTGCGCGGCAAGATGGTGCGTGTGCCCGTGAAATTCGTGGACGTGATCCGGCGTTCCCAGTCCGGCTGGGGCACTGTTTTTACCAGCGAAGACATCAAGGGCGCATTCGACCTCACAAGCTTGCTGAACCAACTCCCAGGAGTGCACGCGGGAGACGGAAGCGTGACGTTCGCGCGCTGTATGGGCGAACTATCGGGCCTCCCGGTCGCGCCGAGCGCCCGATCTGAAGGCATTTCCGCAGCGTCGGCTGTGCGCAAGTTGGGCCAGCCAAAAGTCCAGGTGTACATCGATGGCGTGCGCGTGACGATGCATGAGGCCGATCCGAATGGAGTTGGCGGTCCGGATCCGATAACGACGGCATTACGCTACGTAAACCCGAGCGAAGTCGCGTTCATGGAGGTTTACCGCGGCGTCGCCCAGATCCCCGCCGAGTTTCTAAACGACGCGTGCGCAGTGATCGCGATCTGGACGAAGGCCTACTGAGCCGTTGACGCGTAGTTAGGCGCGGGTGTCAAACGCTGCGATGGCTCGCTTGGTGTAATCCGAGAGCACCAACTCCCCGCTCATTGACGCGCGTTCGAACAACAGCGTTTCCCAGTGGTCCGTCCCGCCCCAAAACATGCGCTTCATACGCGCCATCGCGGCCGGATTCGAGTTGGCGAGCCGAGTAGCCGTCACATTGAGCACGGCGTCCATCGCGTGATTCGTATCGAAGACGCGCGAGAAGAGACCATGACGCTCACACCATGCCGCGTCACGCCACTCGGTGTCGATCGCCATCGCGGCAAAGGCTCCCAATCCCACTTTCCGTTCGATCACTGGCCCAACAATGAATGGTCCGATGCCTAGCGCGAGCTCGCTCAGACGCACAGACGCCGTTTCCAACGCAAACGAATAGTCGCAGGCAGCGATCATCCCGATACCGCCGCCCGCTGCCTTTCCGTGAACGCGACCGAGCACGAATTGGGGACAACGAATCATTGCCAGCACAAGGCGGGCGAATCCGCTGAAGAACTCCTTTCCTTCCGCTGCACTCGCGATCGCCTTGAACTCGGCGAACGAGGCGCCCGCACAAAACGTGGACCCACCTTGGCTCTGCAGAATGATCACCCTGACATCGCTGGCCTTGGCCAACGTGTCGAATTCCTTGGCGAGGTCATTCAGCAACACACCTGGCAGTGAATTGCTCTTTGGGTGCGAAAACGTGATACGCGCAATGCCGTGGCCGACGTCGACAAAGGCGTTGCCGGGTTCGACCGTCGGTGGGAGTGGGGAAGCCATCTGGAAGTCCGTGTGGCAGGCGGTGTTAACGTAGCGACGCGCACGGCCGTTGCAACGCAGGGGGTGGTCGAATAATCTCCGCTTCTCGCCCTCGCAACGGTTAGACTGATCGAATGAACGCACCGGCGCCACGACCTCAAGAATCAGCCGAACCGCCTGAACTGATGGCGGAGTTCGAGGCTCGCCTGGACCGCGGCGAGACGATCGAGCCCAAAGACTGGATGCCGGAGAAGTACCGCAAGCAGCTCATCCGGATGATGTCGCAACACGCGCATTCGGAGATCGTCGGGATGCTGCCGGAAGGGAATTGGATCACGCGCGCTCCGTCGCTCCGGCGCAAGATCACGCTGCTCGCCAAGGTTCAGGACGAGGCCGGCCACGGACTCTACATCTATTGTGGCACCGAAACGTTAGGCATCGGACGCGAAGAGCTCGTCGATCAGCTCCTTACAGGGAAGGCGAAATACTCGAGCATCTTCAACTATCCCACGCTCACGTGGGCCGACATCGGTGTGATCGGGTGGTTCGTGGACGGCGCCGCGATCGTCAACCAGACGATGCTGGCCAAGACGTCATACGGGCCGTACGCGCGCGCCATGATCCGCATTTGCAAGGAAGAAAACTTCCACAAGCGCCAGGGCTACGAAATCTGCAGCGTCCTTGCGGCCGGAACACAAGCGCAACGAGACATGGTGCAGGACGCCGTGAATCGCTGGTGGTGGCCGTCGCTCATGATGTTCGGCCCGTCCGACAAAGAGTCGCCTAACAGTGCCGAGCTGATTCGCTGGCGCGTGAAGCGAGAGAGCAACGATACGCTGCGGCAGCGTTTCGTCGATCTCACGGTCCCGCAAGCCAAGGCGATCAACGTCTCACTGCCGGATCCGGACCTCAAATACAACGCCGAGACGGAGCATTGGGACTTCGGCGCGATCGACTGGGACGAGTTCTACCAGGTGATCAAGGGGAATGGGCCGTGTAACCGCGAGCGTCTTGCCGCGCGACGTTCGGCGCACGACGACGGCGCCTGGGTGCGCGATGCGGCTGCGGCCTATGCGCACAAGCGGTCGGCGGCGAGCGCCGCCTAACGAATGACTCCGGACGACGGCGTAGCCGCCCGCGGCGACACGCAGTGGCCCCTCTGGGAAGTATTCACGCAGGAAGGCGAGGGCGCGCCGCACGAGCACGCGGGGAGCGTGCATGCAGTGGACGCCGAGCACGCGCTGCAGAACGCGCGCGACGTGTACGCGCGGCGTGGGAAGGTGGTGAGCATCTGGGTCGTGCCTAGCGAGCAGATCATCGCGTCTGCGCCTGGCGATGCCGGTCCGCTGTTCGATCCCGGCAACGACAAGCCGTATCGCCATCCGCAGTTCTACAAAGTCCCGCGCGGCGTTCGCGTCGAATGAGCGCATGACGTCGGATACGTGGGTCCCGGGGAAGCGCTCGGATACAGCGACGTCAGGCATCGCGAGCGATCCGCACTTCACGTACGTGTTGCGCGTCGCGGACGACAGGCTCGTGCTCGGTCATCGTCTCTCCGAGTGGTGCGGCCATGCGCCGATCCTCGAGGAGGACATCGCGCTCGGGAACTTCGCCCTGGATCTCGTGGGACAGGCGTCGGCGTTGCTCAAGCACGCCGGCGCGATCGAGGGGAAGGGGCGCAGCGAGGACACGCTGGCCTACTTCCGTGATGCCGTCGAGTTCCGCAACTGTCTGCTTGTCGAGCTGCCGCGCGGCGACTTCGCGATGACGCTCGTGAGGCAGTTCCTGTTCGACGCGTTCGACGTTCTTTTGCTCGAGGGCCTCAGCGCCAGCTCGGACAAGACGTTAGGTGGCATCGCCGCAAAGGCCGAAAAGGAAGCGCGCTATCACTTGCGGCATTCCGCCGAGTGGGTGCGCATGCTAGGCGACGGAACCGCGGAAAGTCGTGAGCGGGCGCAACGCGCGCTCAACGACCTCTGGATGTATACGCCGGAGCTTTTTGTCGCGGACGACGTTGAGCGTGGCATTGTCGAGCGTGGAATTGGCCCACACCCCGCGGAATTACGCGACCGCTGGCTCGCCACGGTGCAACGCGTTGTGAGCGAAGCGACCCTAACGCTTCCGCCTGACGAGCATGCGGCGACCGGCGGGCGCATCGGACGGCATACCGAGCACCTCGGGCGCATGCTGTCCGACATGCAGAGTCTCGCGCGCGCACATCCTGGGGCGACGTGGTGATGCTGGATGCACACGACGTGTGGGCCTGGCTCGAGGACGTAAAGGACCCCGAGGTACCAGTGCTGAGCGTCGTCGAGCTCGGGATCGTGCGCGACGTACGCATCGACGACGGCGGCGTAACGGTAACGATTACGCCGACGTACTCGGGTTGTCCGGCGATGCTGGAGATCGAGCAGGAGATCGTGCGCGCGTTAGGTGCGCGCGGCGTCGAACGCGTTCGGCTGGAAACTGTTTATGCGCCGGCCTGGACGACGGATTGGATGAGCGACGCGGCGAAGCAGAAGCTGACTGCGTACGGCATCGCGCCGCCGTCGCGCGTCGCGGAAGAAGGCAACGTAGTTGCGATTCAGTCACGCCGGACGAAAACGGATCGCTCCGTCGTGGCATGCCCGTACTGCGGTTCACACGAGACCGAGCTGCGGTCTCAGTACGGATCGACCGCGTGCAAGGCGATTCAGTTCTGCCGTTCCTGCCAGCAGCCCTTCGAGGAATTCAAGCCCTTTTAGACGTCAGGGCTGGGTCGTCGGGCGACGGATCGCCGCTCCGGGCATCACGTTAGGCACGACGCTGCCGTTGCGCACGACTGGCGTGCCGTTCACCAGGACGAACGGAATACCGTCGGGCGCCTGCTTCGGCCGCTCATACGTCGCGCGATCGATCACGCGCGCCGGATCGAAGACGGTGATATCGGCGTCGCTGCCTACGTTGAGGCGTCCCTTCGAACGCATCTGCGGCACCCAGCCCTCGAGGCGTTGCGCGGGGAGGAGCGTCATGCGCCTGATCGCCTGCATGAGTGAAAGCTCTTGCTCCTCGCGCACGTACTTGCCTAACACGCGGGCAAATGTCCCCGCGCCCCGCGGGTGGCCGGCGTTCTCGCCGAGCGGGACGGCGTCCGAGGCGATGAGCACCGTGGAATCTCGCAGCGCAGCGTCGATGGCCTCCTGAGGAATCACGAAGGCCACGATGGGCCCGCCGGTTCGGCGATAGCTGGCGAAATTCTCCGGCGTTAGGCGCTCGCCTGTGCCGAACCACATGATGTCGCGCTCGCTGATGCCGAGCCGCTGCTGCCAACCGGGGTCGAAGATCGCAGCCCTGATATCTGTGGACGCCGCTTCGTAGGGATACATCTCCGTCGT
>CBQVAZ010000286.1:0-5153 GCA_967720205.1 uncultured Gemmatimonadaceae bacterium
CCCCAGCGCTGGCCCGTACAGACGCGCACGCCGGCGATCGCTGTGATCCCGTCCTCGAACTCGTTCGCCGTTAGGCGCCCGTCATACACCGACTGTACGTAGCCGCCGCCAAGGTGCAGTCGCGCCTTCTCGGCAATTGGCCAGTGCGTGACGACCATGAAGCGCATCGGGCGATACGTGATGTCTTCGCCCGCGACGTCTGATTTCGTCTTCTGGATCGAAATATCGCCTTCGACCGAGAGCCACTTGATGATGAAGAAACCGCCCCGAGCCCCGATGCCGAACGCGTTGTCGAAATTCAGCTCTTTATCGAAGACCGTGTACTGCCCAAAGGCACCTAACTCCAACGTGCCTGGGTTCTGGGCTCGCGCCATTGGTGCGGCCGATACCACGGCCAGTGCAGCGACACCGAGTATTCGGTGGAGTTTCATGAAGCCCCCGTTAGGAATGCGAGTCCATCGCGCGGCTGTACGTCAAGTCGGTCAACGCTACAGCTGTGGGCAAAAACTATGCGTGACCAGTCTCAACCACAAACCCCCGTTGCTGACGACGACCAAATGCGACGGGTGTCTCGGGTCTGTTACTGAGAGAAGACGACTTGCTCGAGTGCACGCAGCGTGGGATCGATTGTCACTGGAGGATTGGCGAGTTTCGCGGCGCCTTCGCCCGCGCGGTGGTATCCCAGCACCACTTCGGGATCCTTGAGCAGGTGACCGGTGAGAACCGCGACGACGCGTTGTTCCGGTCGAACGATGCCTTGCCTGACAAGTTGACGCGCGCCGGCGACGCTCGCGGCACTAGCTGGCTCGCAGCCAATGCCTGATGCGTCAACTGTAGCCTTGGCGTCGAGCAGCGCCTCGTCAGGCACCGAGATCACCACGCCGTCAGTGCTTCGAATTGCCGCGACGGCGCGGTCGAATGAGGCCGGATCTCCAATGCGAATAGCCGACGCAACGGTGTTCGGTTCGACGCGAAGGCGCTGCGCAAAACCCTGTGCGAAGCTGCCGGCGAATGGCGCCGCCCCCGCGGCTTGGACAGCGGCCAATCGCGGTAGTCGATCGATCAGCTGCAGGTCTCGCATTTCAACGAGTGCCTTACCGAACGCTGCCGTATTGCCGAGGTTGCCAGCAGGGAGCACGATCCAGTCGGGTGGATCCCAGGCCAGCTGCTCCAGCAGCTCAGTCACGATCGTCTTTTGGCCCTCGATGCGCCAAGGGTTGACCGAGTTGACGAGATACACGCCGAGCGCACTCTGGGCCTCGCGCATGAGCCGCAAGCAGGCGTCGAAGTCACCTCGGACAGCGAGCGTGCGCGCGCCGTGCGCGATCGTCTGCGCCAGCTTGCCTAACGCGACGTGCCCTTCAGGCACCAGCACCATCGCTTTGAGGCCAGCGATCGCCGCGTAGGCGGCCAGCGACGCCGACGTATTTCCGGTTGACGCGCAACCGACGGCGCGTGCGCCGACGCGCACTGCCTGGGTGATAGCCACCGTCATTCCGCGGTCCTTGAAGGAGCCCGTCGGATTGTGCCCCTCGTGCTTGAGGTAGAGCTGCCTAACGCCGACGTACGTCGCCACCCGCGCCGCCGTCAGCAGCGGCGTGTTGCCCTCCGGGTGAGAGATCATCTGCCGCGCGCTGGGCATGACGAGCTCCTGAAAGCGCCAGACACCCGAGCTGTCGCTTGCTTGCCGGCTTACGCTTCCGCGGCGAAGCGCGAAGCGCGCGCGCAACGCAGGACCGGTCTCCGATGGCGCAGAGTGCAGCACGCCGAGTAACCCGCCACAGTCGCACGATGTGCGTGGGTCGATCTCCGCGTACTGCGCGCCGCAGGCTTCGCAGCGCAGTACGCTCGACGCAGAACTTTTCACGCGTGCTCCGTGGGAACGACGCGCGCGCCGACCTGGTCGATCCTCGCGACCCGCGTATTGCATCGGACGCCGTCGCTTTCGAATGCGGTCTGCATGGCAGCGGCAACTCGGCGCGCCGAGATGTCGTCGCCGCAGAGCGCGAAAACCGTAGGACCGCCTCCCGAGATCGACGCTCCGAGCGCACCCGCCTCGATCGCGGCGCGCTTCACCAGACTGAAGCCGCGGATCAGTGGTGCGCGCGCCGGCTCGGCGATGCGATCGACGATGGCAGCTCCCAGCAGGGCGAGATCACCGGTGTGTAGCGCGTGCACCATCGTGGCGACGTGTGCCAACTGGTGTACGGCGGTCTCGCGACTCACAGAGCGTGGAAGCGCGGCGCGTGCCTCTGCGGTAGAAAGGCGCTGGTGCGGTAGTGCGAGGACGATGCGAAGCTCCGCGGGAACGGGCAGCGCATGTACGTCGATGGGTTCGATCGAGCGCACCAGAATAATCCCGCCTAACAAGCACGGTGCGATGTTGTCCAGGTGCCGGCCCGCGACAGCCGCCTCCGCTTCGAGACAGCAGCCGAGCAACTCGCGCGTGGCGAGTGGCTCGCCTAACAACTGATTGGTGGCCACAGCGCCTGCCACGGCGGATGCCGCGCTTCCTCCCTGCCCACCAGCCAGCGGAAGTCCCTTGCGGCAGGAGATCGTGAGACCGCGCCGCGTGGATGTGTGACGAAGGACGGCGGCCGCGGCCAGCGCAGCGGCGTGGCGATCGGGATCGGTGGGCAATTCGGGAGCGCCCGCGTCGGCGATCGTTATGCCCTGAAGGTCAGTCAAGCGAACGGTGACAGTGTCAGCGGCGCCGGTGAGGGCGCAGCCGAGCACGTCGAGCCCTGGGCCGAGGTTGCCGATGGAGCCTGGAGCCTGCACCGTAACCGCGTTAGGCGTGCTCACCGCGCGCCGGCCAGATGCAGGATGTCGTTCAGCACACCGGCTGCGGTGACGCTCGGGCCGGCTCCCGGCCCCTTGATGACCAGCGGGTTGCTGCGATAGCGCGCGGTGGTGAAGACGAGCTGGTTGTCCGTTCCGCGCAGCGTGGCGAAGGCCGATCCTTCTTCGACTTCGCGCAGGCCGACGTGAACTCGGCGAGCTGTCACAGTGGACAAGTAGCGAAGCACTCGGCCGCGGCTCTTCGCGCGTTCGACACGCGCCCGCCAGTCCGGATCGAGCTCGCTGACGCGGCGGAGGAAGGCGTCGCGAGAGAGCGCCCGTGTCCATTCGGGGAGGAGCGATTCGACTTCGACGTCGCGCAGCTCGCCGGAAAACCCCATCAGCCTCCCAAGAATGAGCGCCTTCCGCCCTACGTCCATTCCGGACAGGTCGTCGCGCGGATCTGGTTCGGTGTAACCTAACGACATGGCGCGGGCGAGCGCGTCGGAAAACGGACGGCCGCGCTCCAGCTCCGTCATGAGGAAGCCTAACGTGCCGGAGGTGGCGCCTTCGATGCGCGCGATGCGGTCGCCCGCCTCCACGAGTTTGTGGAACGTGTCGATGACCGGCAGCCCGGCGCCGACGGTCGTCTCGTGCCGGATGCGCCGGCCGTGTTCCCGCGCGGCATCCATCAACTCGCGCATCTCTTCGACGGGACCGGCGAGCGGGCGCTTGTTGGCCAGCACGAGCTCCATTCCCGAGGAGATCCCTGCGCGCAGCACGGGAGCCGTGTCGTTCGCGGTGAGATCGACGAGCACGGGATGCGAGAGTGCGTGCGACGCGATCGCGGCGACGGCAGCGCGCGGCGCCGCAGCCTTCCCGCCGGGCAATTTGGCGAGAGCGGCACCGGCGTCTTTCTCGCGGACCAGACGGACAAGGCGGTTCCGCGTTAGGCCTTCGGCGTCGAAGATGTAGCCGCTTCGGTCGATCGCCGCGACGATCCGTAAACGCACACCGCCGCGCGCTCGACGCGGCCACAGGTCGGCGAGGGCGCGGGCCACGACGCCAAATCCAAGCAACACCACGTCGCATCGGGCGTCACGCGCGACAGTGCCGCCGCCGATCCTATCGAGCTGAAACGCGGCGTGCACTCGGCGTATCGCCGCGTCCAGGTGTCGCCGCTCGACGATGATCGAGATGTTGAGCTCCGATGCGCCCTGGGCGATCGCCACGACGTTGATGTCAGCCGAAGCCAGCGCCTCGAAGGCTCGCGCCGCGATGCCTGGGGTTCCCGACATGCCACGGCCGACGAGGGCGAGCGCACCGACGTCGCGTCGGACTTGAATGCCGTCGATGTTGCCCTGGGCGACGTCATCGGCGAATGCCGCACGCAGCGCCTGGCGCGCGGTGTCAGCCGACTCGTCAGGCACCGTCAGGCAGATCGAGTGTTCGGACGATGCCTGCGAGATGAGCGATACCGACACCCCTTCGCGATGCAGCGTGGCAAACGTGCGCGCCGCGATCCCGGGAACACCCAGCATTCCGTTCCCTTCGACTGTGACGAGCGCCAGGCTGGGAATCGCGGATACGGCAGTGACAGGATACGCGGCTGTCGCGCGTCGCGGCGAGATGACGGTCCCTGAGACTGAGGGATCGGCAAAGGGACGAATGCCAATGCGGGTAGCGCGATCTTGCAGCGGAATCAGCGCGCGCGGATGCAGCACCTTGGCGCCGTAGTACGCCAGCTCGGCGGCCTCGCGCGGCGTCACGTGCGGCAGGACCCGCGCGTTAGGCACCGTGCGCGGGTCCGCGGTCATGAGCCCGGACACGTCCTTCCACAACAAGACGTCAGGGGCGCTGAGCGCGCGGGCTAGCAACGTGGCGGTGAGGTCCGAGCCACCACGTCCGAGTGTCACAATGTCGCCAGCGGGCGACGTGCCGAAGTAACCCGGGACGATCGGAATGATGCCGCGTGCAAGGAGAGGCTGTAGCCTGCGTCGTGCAGCGAGCGATGTCGCGCCCAGGTTCGGAGTTGCGTTGGGCGCGCTGTCATGCGTGAAGATGATTTCAGACGCGTCGACCATCTCGCAGCGCAGCGAGGCGCCACGTAAAGCAGCCGTCATCATCTGCGCACTCAAGCGTTCACCGCTCGAGACGATCAGCGCGAGCATTCGCGGCGTCACTTCACGCACTGCGGCCATGCCGACCGCGATTTCGCGCAACCCTCGAAACGTGTCGCGCACGAGCGAGTGCAGCGACTTCCGCGCGCTGGCGCGGACGCGAAGGCTGCTGGCCGCCGCCAAGTGTGCCGTCTGCAGGCGACGCGTGATCTCGCGCAGCTTCGCCAGATCGCCGGCGGCGGCGCTCTCGGC
>CBQVAZ010000287.1:0-5149 GCA_967720205.1 uncultured Gemmatimonadaceae bacterium
AAATCGGGAAGCGTGAGAAAGCTGCGCAGCTCGGAGGCGAAGGCGAGTCCACCGCCCGGGTGCGGCCACACGTACAGTGGTTTGATGCCGAGGCGGTCGCGCGCCAGAACGAGCCGTTGGCGTTTTTCGTCCCAAATGGCGAAGGCGAACATGCCGCGCAGCTCGTGCACGACGTCTTCGCCACGCTCTTCGTAGAAATGAACGATTGTTTCGGTATCGCTCGACGTGGCGAGGCGATGTCCCGAAACTTTCAGCCGCTGCCGCAGATCGCGAAAGTTGTAGATCTCGCCGTTGAAGACGATGCGGACAGTTTCGTCCTCATTCGCCATCGGTTGATGACCGCCGGCGACGTCGATGATCGAAAGGCGGCGCATGCCGATGCAAGCGGTCGGACCGACGAAGTATCCGGCGTCATCGGGGCCGCGGTGGCGGATCGCGTCGCACATCCGACGCAGCACCTCTCCCGCGTCTGGCGTGTATCGCGCGAGTCCGGCGAAACCGGCTATGCCGCACATAGCGTCAGTCGCATGACTTAGTGTAGCAACCGCGTGCTATCACAGCCAAGGCGCCCATGGCGCGATACGCTCAGGGCTAAACAAAAAGCTTTCGGTGGTAAGCCTTGAGTGCGGAGTCTTCAGAATAGAGGCGCAAACAAGGGTTAGTCATGCTGAGGACTCTGCACTCGAGACTGCTCACTCGGAGCTATCTGTTTTGACATACACGTAGCCTGCTAGTCACACGGTGTCAAAACAAAACACCGCCTGACTTTCGTCAGGCGGCGTTGTTGTGGGAGAACTACTACGAGGACTACCTCACGTTCACCAGCTTCGACTGCAGCGTCGTGAAATCGACGCCCATTCCCGTGAACGTGCTGCTGCTCGTTATCGACCAGTTACCGCTCGGCCAGATCGGATTCGCGAACCCGACGTTCGTTAGAGACGACGTCCGAAGACTGCCGCTCGGCAGGATCGACGTGGCATTCGCGACGAAGCCGTTGCTCGCGACGAGATACGGGGCTGTCAGGTTCGCGGTGTTCGCCGCATCACCCGAGCCCTGCGAGCTGAACCAGTTGTATGTCGCGTTACCGCCGACGTTATTGCGGAAGGTAAAGCGCGCCTTCTTGAGCGAGCCGGTGAGGTCCACGTATGTCGAAACGCCCATACCCGTGTTGTACTCGACCCAGACGTCATCCACGTTGTTCTGCACCGTCATGAAGCGACCGTTCGAGCCGAGCCCAGAGGCGCCAAGCCCGGTCACGAGGTTCTGCGCGATCTTCACGCGACGCATCGGCTGCGCGTTACCGTAGTTCGGGAACAGGTTGAACCCGCCGGAGACGTTGTGGATGTGATTCCACTGGAACGTCACGTCGCTCACGATACACCAGCTGCACGGATTGTCCGCCGTGCCTAACACGACCGACGAACCGGCCTGCGCATCGACCCAGTGATTCTCGAGGACGTTCTCCTCGAAGAGCACGCGCTGCGCGTTCTTGAGCTCGAACAGGTTCTTCACCGTCCAAACGCCCTGCCAGCTCATTTGCCTCGTTAGGAAGTTGCGGCGGATGGTGATGTCGCTCGGCACAACCGCGAGGCTGGAGACGTCGCCACCGAACATGATGACTTCGCCCGCTGCCTCGAGCCGGTTGTTTTCAAAGAGGAACGGTCCAGGACTGTTGTATGTCAGAATCGCTTGCGAGTCGAAGCCTTTACCGTGGCAGTCGAGTAGCTGCGATCCGATCACGGCGATGGCGGCGCCGTTCGCGTACAAGCAGCGCTTGGTGTTTGTGTTCGACTGCGCGTGCACGTACATGCGGTCGAGGATGATGTCGCGCGGCGTCTCAGCGGCCGTGTCCTGCGTCGGTCCGCTCGTCCCGATGACGATGATCCCCTGCTGAACATTGGGCTGTACCCCAGCACCAGGCGCCACGACGACCTCGAGGCCGATCAGACGCCAACCGCTGATGTTGCTCTGCCCCCACGCCGTCGCGATCGCGGGGAGAACGTTAGGTGTGACGATCTTCGGCATCACCGCAGCATGCAGCGCCGGATCGATACGCTGGCCTAACGGGGGAAGCTGAGACAGCGCGGACGAGCGCACGGTGACCCAGCCGTTCGCCGTGGTGCCGGGCTTTGTCTTGAGTTCGAAGTTTCCTGTGAACGTTGCACCGGCCTGCAGCACGATCTCGTCGCCGCGCTTCGCTGAATCCAGCGCAGCCTGTAGGTTGCCACCAGCATTGACCGTGAGCGTGCGCGTCGACGTCGGCATGCTGACGTTGACTGTCACCTGTGGCAGTGCCGGAGCGATCGAAGGAACTGAGCCGGTCGGCGGCGGCGGCTGAGCCGCGGTCACCGTGATCGTAACTGAGCCCGACTTGCCGCTATTCGACGCGGTGATGTTCGCCGTGCCGATCGTTACACCGGTGATGACTCCATTGAGCGACACCGCGGCGACGGCTGCATTCGACGATGACCAGAAGACCAGCGCGCCCGGAATCGTATTCCCGTTCGCATCCTTTACAGTCGCCGAGGCTTGCAGCGTCTGACCAGCCGCCACGCTGCTCGACGGCGCTGAAACCGAAACGCTCGCCGTTGCAGGAACCGCGACGTTGATCACGAGCGAACCTGTCTTGCCGCCCGCCGTTGCGATAATGGTTGTCGAACCGTTTGCGACAGCTGAAATGAGACCAGTCGACGAAACAGTCGCCGCGGCCGCATTGGATGATGTCCACGTGATTGTCTGTCCACCGAGCACATTACCGGCGGAGTCGCGTGCAACGGCTGTTGCCTGCGTCGTCTGCCCAGCCGTTAGGCTCGTGGATGGTGCGGTCACAGTGACCGTGGCGACCGTGGGGAGAGAGGTGCCAGCGACCGCCAGGCCAGCTGTGCCGTTCTTACCGCCACTCGACGCCGTAATGGTCGCCGAGCCTGCACCAACACCTGTCACGACGCCGCCGAGACCAACGCTGGCGACAGTCGGCTTCGAGCTGGACCAGCCGATCGTGAGGCCGGTCAGGATCGTACCTAACGAGTCACGCAACACCACATTCGACGCTGCTGTCTGCCCGGTCGTGATGCTGTTCGGGTTGACGGTCAACTGAACCGAGTACACTGGCAATGGGGCCGGCGCGGTGACTGTCAACGTCGCCCAGCCAGGCACGCCGTCGATCTTCGCGACGATGAGTGCCGAACCGGCGGCGAGGGCGGTCACGAGACCATTCGCCGACACGGACGCCAGCTGGATGTCATCACTCGACCAGACCACCGTCCTGCCGGTGATGATGTTGCCGTTCGCGTCGCGCGCCGTGGCCGTCGCTTGCGTGGCCTGGCCCGTGACGATCGACTGACTATTGAATGTGATTGTTACGCTCGCAACCTGAGCCGGAGCCGGGGCAGCGACCGTTAGGCTGGCGCCACCGCTGCTGCCTGACGATGTCGCCGTGATCGTGGCGCTACCCGCGCCGACGCCGGTCGCGAGACCGCTGTTGGATACCGTGATGACTGCCGGATTCGACGAGCTCCACGAGATCGCGGCGTTTTGAACGACGGCACCATTCGAACTGACGTTCGCGTTGAGTTGCTGCGTACCGCCGATCTGGAGCTGCGCAGACGACGGAGAAACGGCGACCGCGGTGACCGCCGAGGAAATGACTGTGATGTTTGACGTAGCCGAGAACGAGCCAGACGTCGCCGTAACGTTCACCGCCCCGGCGCTGACTGCCGTCACGACGCCTGTTCCGGAGACGCTTGCGATGCTCGCGTTGGCCGAGGACCACGAGACCGACTGCCCGGAAAGGACGTTGCCAGCCTGATCGCGAACTTCGGCGATCAGCTGCGCGCTCTTGCCTGCGGAAATCGTCGCCGACGCCGGAATGATCGCGATGGAGCTCGGCGCAGCGCCGATTACCGAGATTGGCAGCGAGCCAATCTTGGAATCGATGATTGCGCGAATCGTGGTGCTACCGACAACGAGACCGGTGATCGTTCCGTCTGACGCAACCTGCGCGACCGAAGGATTCGAGCTCGACCACGCAACCTGCCGATCGGTCAGAATGTTGCCGTCCGAATCACGCGCCGTGGCAACCGCCTGCATCTTGCCGCCGATGGTTACCGTGTTCGAAGGCGCCGTGACCGTGACGCCCGCGGCAGGAACCGCAAAGACGTTCACCGTCGCAGACGCTTTGAGGGTACCCACTGTGGCTGTGACGATCGCCGCGCCCTTCTGACGCGCCTGCACCAGGCCGTCCATCGACACTGCCGCAACTGCGACGGCCGACGACGCCCAGCTCACGATCGCGCCTCTAACGAGCTTGCCGCGGCTATCTCGCACCTGGGCCGTCAACTGCACGCTCTCACCAGGATTGAGCCCCGAGTTGGCCGGCGTCACACTGATGCTCGCGGGAGGATTCGGGAGCACGCGCGCCTGCGCCGTCGCGGTCATGCCATTCACAATCGCCGTCAGCGTTACGTCACCGGTCTGCTGCGAAGCGACGATGCCATCGTCGCTGATCGGAGCAACCGTTGGATCCGAGGTGGTCCATCGGACGTTGAGACCGCGCACCGAGCCCGTCGGCGAGAACAGCGTGGCCTCGAGCTGCAGCGAATCGCCTAACGTGATCTCGGCGACGCCAGGTACGACCGTTAGCGCCAGCGTTCCAGCCTGGACGAGAACCGTCGCCGTGTCGGCTGTGGTTTGCGAACCCTGGCCGACCATCGCAACGACACGCGCGTCGCCAACAGCGACGCCCGTGACGAGACCGACACCATCAACACTCGCGATGCTTGGCGTTAGGGAGTTCCAGCGAACCGTCTGATCGGTTCGCGCAGCGCCCTTCGCGTCCAGCACCGTAGCAGTCAGTGCAACCGTCGACCCAACGTCGACGGAATCACGATCCGGCGTTATCGAGATCGAAAAACGCTCGGCGTCCGGCTTGTTGCCCGGGTCCATCGACTGCTGCTGATCGCAGCCAACCACCATCCCCACTAATGAACCCACCACCGCAATCGAACGAGCCAGTGAGCTCCGCAACATTTTCGTGCCTCCGAGAGCCTTTCGGTGGCCCGGCCCGCCTGGCGCGGTGTTCTGCGCGGTAGCGCCGTGGCTTTGCGTCGCCGGCTTTCGCCGACTTTGCCGTTTCGGTTGTCCTCCCGGC
>CBQVAZ010000288.1:0-5147 GCA_967720205.1 uncultured Gemmatimonadaceae bacterium
ACGGTTTTGGCATTCGCCGGCGCCGAGTCGGGCGCGGCTTTGCCTATCGAGCCGACGACGGGTCGCCCGTGCACGACAAAGCGATGCTCGCTCGCATCCGTGCGCTCGTCGTACCGCCGGCGTGGCGTGACGTGTGGATCTCGCCCGTGCCTAACGGGCATCTGCAGGCGACCGGACGCGATGCCAAGGGTCGCAAGCAGTACCGCTACCACCCCCGCTGGCGGCAGGTGCGCGACGAGACCAAGTACGAACGGCTCATTCCATTCGCCTCGGCGCTGCCGCGCATCCGCGCGCGAGTCAAGCAGCACCTCGCGCTCGCAGGTTTGCCGCGCGAAAAAGTGCTGGCCATGGTCGTGCGGCTGCTCGAGACCACGTTCATCCGCGTCGGGAACGAAGAGTACGCACGCAGCAACGGCTCATACGGCCTAACGACGCTCCGCAACCATCATGTCCGCATCGATCGTGGACGGACCGAGCTGCGTTTCAAGGGTAAGAGCGGGAAGAAGCACGGGATCGCCGTGACAGACAAGCGTCTCGCGCGCCTCGTCAGGCAGCTGCGCGATCTGCCCGGCCAGGAGCTCTTTCAATACCTCGACGAACAGGAAAATCCACAGCCGATCACCTCGGTCGATGTCAACGTGTATCTGCGCGACGTCGCCGGCGAAGACTTCTCAGCGAAAGACTTCCGCACCTGGGCCGGTACAATCCTCGCCGCGCGGCACTTGGGCGGCTCGCTATCTCTCGAAAACGGAGAAGGGAAGGCGCACGCGATTGCCGCTGTGAAGAACGTCGCCGAGCATTTGGGGAATACGGTGGCTGTTTGCCGCTCGTGCTACATCCATCCGCTCGTACTGGATGCTCTCAGCCAGCCAAAGCTCGCTGCCGGCTGGAAGAAGCGCCCCGGCTCGCAATCAGGCGTGGGGTTGAACGCGGAGGAGCGCGCGCTGGTGCGGTTTCTCACTCAAGGCGCAACCGCCGCTGCTGCGTAACGCCGTTCGAGCCCCTAACCCCTGGCGGTTAGTGGCACTTCCCCGTTCCGGGATCCCAGATCCGCCGGTTCGTGTCGATGAAGGCCCACTGATAGCCCTCCCTGCCTAACGTCATCTTCAGGACGCCAAAGTGGCCCTCGATCCGCGCGACTGAGTTTGGCGCCGGCGGGTTGAATCCGCGCAAGGTGCCGCCACCAGTTCCTACAACGAACTCGACGAGCCCTTTGACCGTGTCTTTCACACCCGCGGACGTTTGCGGATCGAAGCGCTCGTACACGTGCTCGTGGCCGTTCAGGATGACATCGGCTCCAGCATCGTAAAGAATCGTGAAGAGGTTCACGACAGTCGCGTCGTTGCCGTGATAGCTCGACGCAAAGCGTGGATGGTGCCAGTACGCCAACGTGCACGTTTTGCTTTTGGTTTTTAGATCGTCACGCAACCAGTCTTCCTGCGCCTTGCGTTCGGCGGCTGAATACGCCGGGTTGCGCGCGATCTCACTATTCAGCGCGACGAGATGCCACTCACCGAGGTCGTAGCTGTAGTATCCCTTACGTGGCGACCCTGCTACTTTTTCGCCGAAGTACCGGTAATACGGAGCAGAGAATTCCGACTCATGCTCGTGATTTCCAGGAACGGGACGGATGCGCTTCATGATGAGCTTCGTCGTGTCTCCCCACGATGGTCCGAAGCAATCAACGAAGTCGCGCCACGATCCTGACGGATACGCCTGATCGCCTAACCCTGCGACGACGTCCTTTACGTTTGCGGCACTGTCGGCGCGCAGAAGACTGTCGACGATAATTGCCGTAAGCTCATCACCACGCGCCTCGCAGTCAGCAATATCGCCGACCGCGATGAGTACCGAGCCGCCGGCCAATGCAACCAACTCCGCCGATGCCGTTGCTGGCGGCGGCGTGGTCTGCACAGGAGGCGGACAGCCGAGTATGCCTCCAAACAGAACTGCGAGAACGAGTCCAGGTATTCCGCGCATAGTGAAGTGCTTTCGAGTACGGTACCACGGTGGACCTCTCACTCCGATTAAAACGCAAAGCCCGTTCCGATCACGATACGCCGCTCAGCACGGTTGGTTCGCACAATGTGGATTGCATACTTCGGACTCAGCACTCCGATCCAGCCACCAGCGCCTTGCGTGCTGTGCTATGTGCCGGGTGATTCACCGTTTACGTAAACTCGACCCGCTTCCATAAAGCCGAGCGCGCCAAAGCTCCACGGCAATCCGAAATTGACACGCGCGAGCGGCACCCTCAACTCGGTAGTCCCGTGCAGCGCGGCGTCGCCGTCGAAGCGCTGACGATGTAATGCGCGCAGCGAGTTACGACCACCGACGAATGCTGCTTCGAAGTATGGCGCGTCACCGAACACCTTTTTCGCGCCGCCGCGAAGTGCGAGCGTTGGCCTCGTTAGGATCGGGAACGTGAGATACGTCGACACCAAAGCCGAGACCTCGCCAAATGGCGCATCGGCGTCCCAGAATTTGGGATAATACGATGCCGTCGCGCGCGCCGTGATACCTCGAGTCGACTCTGCGTCTCTTGTGTCCTGCTGCAGCGCAAGCTGGACGCCGGCCTGGCCGAATTCTGGGAATCCAGGCGGGTGCTCACGCGAAATGAACGTGCCCCGCGCACTGTCCGTCACTACGTATTTCACGATCGGGCCTAGCGAGAGATCTCCGTCCGGTCCGAGCGCCCAGCCGAGCGAGGGCCGGAGAATCCACTGTCGCTGACTGAGGTCGAAGAACGGATCATCGGACCAAGGCACTGTGTTTCCGACGCCGCGGAACTGCACCATGTTGAGCTGCGTCATTTCGGCGTCCATCATGAAGTGCAGTTGCGAGCCTTCGATGCGCCGATCGCCCTGGAACGCAGCGCGCAGCTTGTTGACCGAGCTTGCATATTCGAGGTCGACGCGCGCGCGATCCTTGTAAGGCACGTAGCGGAAGCCGTAGAACTTTCTCTCGTAACCAAGCTTGGTCACGAGACCCAATCCCCCGCCGTGACCAAGGTCGAATGTTGGCCCAGTGCGGAAGCCACGGTCCTTCACAGGTGGAATCTTCTAGCCTTATGCTTCTATCCACGGCCGTCGGTTGAAGGTTGTGTCCTTGCCGTACTCGATGTTGTCGACCGAGCCGTTGTCGTACAGCCGCGTTAGGCGATGTCGCCCGCCGACCGTGGAAGAATCCATGAGCACGTTCGAGCCGTTGCCACCGACGACGCGCACGAAAATCCCGCTCGTGCCATTTCCCTTGACCACCACGCGATCGGCTCCGCCGTGCAAGTACAGCCGGATTTCGCGAGTCTCGCCAGGTAGGAACCGCCGCTGGAACCAGGGCCGACCGTCGCCTGTTTGAATCTGTACGATCACATTTCTGCCCTCGCGTATCACTGTCGCGCGATCGTCGGAATCGGGCGCGTGGATTTCGGGGTATTCAGCCAGAACGCGATAGTAACCGTCCGCGGCGTCCTGCAGCTTGTCACGGCGCGATCGCAGCTTGCTGATGATGCTACTCGAGAGCGGCCAGTATTCGCGCGGCATTCGCCGTATGGCGGAGTCGATGACAGCATCGGTGATTCTCGTTCTGACCCACACGCTCACGGAGTCCCAAGCTGCGCGGTCCAGACCGATCAACAAGCGCTGATCCAGGTCGATGACTGCACCGGCAAACGCCCGCAGATTCGGATACTCGCGCTCGAAGCTCACAAGGTTTCGTTTCACCTTCCTGGCGAGCATTAGCAGCAGGCCTTCGTGATTCACGAAGACCGCATCGCGATCTCGCGGGATCGGCGTCCACACGACGTCGTCGCCCGCTGTGGATCCTGCAAGCGCTGTCGACCCAGCAAGGCGCGCTGGTACGTTGGCCCAGCGCCACTGATTCATGTGGCGATCGTTGTCATTCAAGAACAGATCGATCAGCCGTGCGGTGAGAAAAGCGCGTGCGTCGACGCGATTGCCCGGATTCTTGTTCAGCCGTTCGAGCAATTTATCGCTTTCGATGATATCGATCGCGCCGCCAAGCCCCACCCCATCCTTCGGCATCAGCGCGCGCTCCTCGATCGCTCCGAGCTTGCCAGCGAACTGCTCACGGAACTCGCCGAGCGCAGGATCGTTAGGCATGACATACAAGAAGGGCGTCGGATGTAGTATTCCTGCTGCCGTTAGGAACGGAGGGACGACGAGTGGTCCCGTCGGATGCAGCGCGCTCAGCCCGTCGCGGAAAACCCAAATGACGATTGTGTTCTCGAACGGCTTCAGGTCCTCGAGCCGATCCTTGAATACCGGACGAAATTGATATTCAACACTGTCACGACCGATGAAGCGCAGAGACGTAGTCTGTTTGTTGCCGCCGATTTCCGTCGCTTTGAGACCGCCGGCAAACGTGTTGAGATCGAGGACGGGAACCTTGATCGGCGTCGCCCAGAAGTCGCGCCAGTTGTTGCCCAGCAACCAGCGATGGAAGGGATTTGCGCCGTATTGATTGCTCGCCACCACGACAACGCTATCCTTGCCCGCTGTGCGCTCTGTGGCTTGTCCTCGCGTTAGGTGAGGCGTCAGGAACAGGGCGACGGCGCTCGTCGCGATCGCCGCGAGAAATCGGATTTGTTGACGTATGTGCTTCATGGTCCCACCGGAGTTGGCATCTCTACGACGCTCCGAAGCCGTTAACGAAATCAGGTCGCGAACCCAACGGATTCGCCGATTGCGTAACTCGGCGACAACATCCGAAGGTGACGTCTCAAGCCGACTAGAATGCAAAGCCGAGTCCGATCACAACACGCCGTTCAGCACGGTTCGTGCGCACGATGTGGACCGCGGTTTTGGGACCCAGCAGCCCGATCCATCCGCCAACACCACGTGCGCTATGCCACGTCCCCGGCGATTCTCCGTTCACATACACGCGCCCGGCTTCCATGAAGCCGATCGCACCGAAACTCCATGGCAAGAAGTAATTCACCCGAGCGATCGGCACACGTACCTCGGTGGTACCGTGCAGTGAAGCGTCGCCGGCAAAGCGCTGCCGGTGCATCGCGCGGAGCGAAGTGCGACCGCCGACAAATGCGGCCTCGTAGTACGGGAAGTCGCCGAACACCTTCTTTGCGCCGCCGCGCAGTGCCAGTGTAGGTCTCGTTAGGATCGGAAAGG
>CBQVAZ010000289.1:0-5143 GCA_967720205.1 uncultured Gemmatimonadaceae bacterium
GGAATCGTGTACACGTCGGGCACGACCGGGCGTGCCAAAGGCGCCGTCCTCTCACACGCGAATTTTGCTGTCAACGCTCAGAACCTCGTCACCAGCTGGCGAGTCTCAGCCAGCGATCGCTATCTCGCTGCACTGCCGCTGTTCCACGTCCACGGACTCGGCAACGGCGTCTGCGCCTGGCTCCTTTCCGGCTGCCGCATGCGTCTCGTCGAGCGCTTCGACTCCGCTCGAGCGATCGAATGGTTCAGCGAGTGGCGACCGACGCTCTTCTTCGGCGTGCCGACCATGTATTTCCGTATGCTGGAGTGGCCACCTAACGTCTGCGCCGACGTCGGCCGGGGGATGCGACTATTCGTCTCCGGATCGGCACCGCTCCCGGCACGCGTGCTCGAGGAGTTCCGCGAGCGCTTCGGGCACACGATCCTCGAACGCTACGGCATGAGCGAAACGCTCATGAACGTCGGCAATCCATACGACGGCGAGCGCCGAGCCGGCAGCGTTGGCGTTCCCTTCCCCGGCGTCGAAGCGCGCATCGTGGCCAACGATGGGACACACGTGGCCGACGGGGAGGTCGGTCAGTTGCAGGTCCGCGGGCCTAACGTCTTCCGCGAGTACTGGCGCAATCCGGAAGCGACGCGCGCCGCCTTCGTCGATGGCTGGTTCCGGACCGGCGATCTCGCGGAACGCTCGCCGGACGGTTATTACACGCTGCGCGGACGCAGTGGTGATCTCATCATCTCCGGCGGCTTCAACATCTATCCACGAGAGATCGAGGAAGTATTGCTCGAGTGTCCCGGTGTGCGTGAAGCCGCGGTCGTCGGCGTCGCCGACGCCGCCCGCGGCGAAGTGCCCGTCGCATATGTCGTGAGCGAAGGGACGATCGACGACGCTGAGCTCGCCGCCACATGCGAGCGACAGCTCGCGTCGTTCAAGCGGCCGCGCGCGTTCATCCGCGTCGAGGCACTGCCGCGTAATGCGTTAGGCAAGGTGCAGCGGCATCTCCTGCCTGCCCCTCAGGCGTGAACACAGCCGTCCTTTCGCTGATCGCGCTTCTCGTCGCGATTGTCCTCTCGATCACAACGCAGATCAACGTCGGTCTGCTCGCAATCGCGCTCGCCTGGCTGATTGGCGTTTATGCGGCAGGTCTCCGGGCTGAAGATGTGATCGCCGGCTTCCCGTCGTCGCTCTTTCTCACGCTGGCGGGCGTCACGCTGCTCTTCTCGCTCGCCGAAGCGAATGGAACGCTCGCAGCATTGGCGCATCGCGCCGTTAGGCGAACCGGTGGGAATCGCTATCTGCTCCCGCTCGTTTTTTTCTTCATTGCCGCGGTGATCGCGAGCGCCGGACCTGGTGCGATCGCGGCGACCGCTCTCGTCGTGCCGATGGCGATGGTGATCGGCCAGCGCGCCGGGCTGTCACCCTTTCTCATCGCGCTCATGGTTGCCATGGGAGCGAACTCGGGGAACCTGTCGCCAGTGAGCGCCGTCGGTGTCGTCGCGAACGCGAAGATGGCCGAGGCCGGGGTTGGCGGTCACGAGATGAAGGTGTGGCTCTGGAGCCTTTTCGCACATGTCCTCGTCGCGGGCGCAGCGTACGTGTTCATCGTCACGCGCATGCGCGCCCCTGAAACTGCGCCTGCACCCGCGACATCGACCGAGTTGCCGGCGGATGCGCCGCTCACCACGCAGCAGCGCCTAACAAGCGTGATCCTTCTCGCCTGGATCGTCGCCGTCGTCGGATTCAAGCTCAGTATCGGTCTGGGAGCTTTCGCGGCGGCGAGCTTGATCATCGTGTTGCGCCTGGCCGACGAGCGTGCAGGGTTCAAGCTGATGCCGATCGGCGTGATCCTCATGGTGTGTGGCGTTTCCGTTCTGATCGCGCTGCTCGAGAAAACGGGAGGCATGGATCTCTTCACATCGATGCTCGCGCGTTTGGCGTCGCCACAGACGCTGAATGGAGTCATCGCATTCGTCACTGGACTGATCTCGACGTACAGCAGCACGTCCGGCGTGGTTCTCCCGGCATTTCTCCCAACGGTGAGCGATCTGGTTACCAAGGTCGGCGGCGGCGACCCGCTCGCCGTTGCGCTCAGCATCAACGTGGGCTCCTCGCTCGTGGATGTCGCTCCTCTCTCCACGTTAGGCGCGCTCTGTGTGGCGGCGGTGTCCGATCACGCGACAGCCAGGCACCTCTTCAAGCAGCTCATGATCTGGGGGGTTTCGATGGCCCTCGTCGGGGCGCTGCTCTGTCAGCTTCTGGCAGGGATCGTCGCCCGAGCGTAGGCTCCAGTCCTCAGTCCTTACGCCTTAGTCCTTAGTGAACACGATGCTCATCCCACTTCTTCTCGCCATTCAAGCACAGGCCGCCGATCCCGCGGTCGTGGCGAAGGCGCGCGCCATCCACGACCGCGTGATCGCACTCGACACGCACGTCGACATCAATCCGTCCAACTTCACGGCGGACACGAATTACACGCAGCGGCTGCGCACGCAGGTCGATCTCGTGAAGATGGAGGAGGGCGGCCTCGACGCCGTCTTTCTCATCGTCTTTGTCGGCCAAGCCAATGACTTCACGCCCGCAGGCTACGAGCGCGCGATGGCGTCTGCGATGGCCAAATTCGAGGCCATTCATCGCCTCGCGGAGCAGATCGCGCCGAATCGCGTGGCAATCGCGTATACGGCCGCCGACGTGCGCCGCATCGCGGCCTCGGGGAAGAAAGTGGCGCTCATCGGGGTCGAGAACGGGTACCCGTTAGGCGAGGACATCGCCAACGTGAAGAAGTTCTACGACCTCGGCGGCCGCTATTTGTCGCTGGCGCACAACGGACACTCGCAGCTCTCGGATTCCAATACCGGCGAGCGCGATGGCGTCTGGAAATGGAATGGACTGAGCCCGTTAGGCAAGCAGGTGATCGTCGAGCTGAATCGCGTGGGGATCATGGTCGACGTGTCGCATCCATCCAAGGAGTCGATGATGCAGACCGTCGCGCTGTCCAAAGCACCGATCATCGCATCGCATTCGGCCGTGCGCGCGCTCTGCAACCACTCGCGCAACATGGACGATGAGCAGCTCCAGGCGCTCAAGAAAAACGGCGGGGTGATCCAGACGGTCGCCTTCTCGAGCTATGTGAAGTGCCCGCCCGTTTCGCCGGAGCGGCAGGAGGCCATCACGAAACTGCGTGCTGAGTTCGGCCTGCCGGCGGCTGCGCCAGGTGGTGGTGGCGGCGGTGGTGGTGCTGCGATCGCGGCGCTACCGCAAGACCGTCGCGAGGCCTATCAGGCGCGCATGCAGGAAATCGATAGCAAGTTCCCCGCGCCCGCGCGTGCGACGGTTTCAGACTTCGTGGATCACATCGACTACGCCGTAAAGCTCATCGGCATCGACCACGTCGGCATTTCATCGGATTTCGACGGCGGCGGCGGAGTCGAAGGCTGGAGCAACGCCAGCGAGACGCTCAACGTGACTGTGGAGCTCGTTAGGCGGGGTTACACGGAGGAGCAGATCGCGAAGCTATGGAGCGGCAACTTACTGCGCGTCATGGCTGAAGTGGAGAAAGTCGCGCGGCAACTAAACAAGAGCTGACAGCAGCTGTCGGCTATCAGCTGGCAGCCGGCGGCTGACAGCAGCTTTCAGCTACGCCGCGTCGGCCAGGGTCACGATATTCCGCCCTGCCTGCTTCGACCGATACAGCGCACGATCTGCTTGATCGATCAGCGACTCGGCGCTCGCGCCATCGAGCCAAGCCGCGGCGCCAACGCTCACGGTGATCGGCCGAGCATCCCACGCGTTCTCTTCGATCGCGACGCGCAATCGCTCGCCCATCAGCTTCGCGGCGTCGCGGTCTGTATCGGGAAGGATGATCGCGAATTCTTCGCCGCCGTGGCGCGCAACGAAGTCCGCGTCGCGCACGCTGCGCGACAGCACGCGCGAGACAGACTTGAGCACGTCATCGCCGCGCGGGTGGCCGAAGGAGTCGTTGAAGTTCTTGAAGTGATCGATGTCCAACAGCAGCAGCGCAAAGCATTCCTTGCTGCGCCGGGCACGAGAAATCTCTTCTTGCAGCCGCTCTTCGAACGCGCGCCGGTTCTTGAGGCCGGTGAGTGAGTCGAGCGAGGCGAGCGCTTCAAGTCGAGAGTTCGCGTCCTTTAGGTGGTCTTGCTGTGCGCGCAGTTTGGCATGCGCTTCCTCGAGCTGCCGCTCATACTCGCGACGCTCCGTAACATCGCGCGAGGCCGCCTGCAGCCTAACGATCTTCCCCGTGCGGTTGAGAATCGGCCGCCAGGACGTTTCCACCCATACATGCCGCCCGGACTTGTGCAGGTGGCGGCAAGTGAGCGCCGTGACGGGCTCGCCGCGCAGCAGCGCTTCGTGGTGGGCCGCTGCGCGCGAGCGATCTTCCGGATGCACGATGGCGAACGGTCGCATGCGTACCAGCTCCTCGGGCGTAAATCCGAAGACGCGTTCGCAACTCGGGCTGACGTAGAGCGCGCGAGCGTCGAGGTCGTGCAAGCTCACAACGTCGCTGCCATTCTCGGCGAGAAGACGGAAACGCACCTCGCTGTCGCGCAGCGCCTCTTCGGCCTGCGCACGCTCTTTGTGACTTTCGTGTACCTGTGTAGCGTTCCAGCCGATGAGCGCCGTGAAAGTGAGCATGCTCGCGATCACGAACAGCATGATAGCGAGATCGGCCTTCACGAGATCCGCGCGCACCATCTTGAGCAGAATCCCGCCTAACAAGACGGGAACGAGAACGCCGGCAGGGAGCAGACGACGCGCGAGCGCACCTCCGGGACCGGCGCTCGTGACAACGAGCGTGAGCCCTTCACCGGGGCGCATCGCGAGAGCGCCCAGCGTCAGGAAGATCAGACCGAATGCGGTAGGGCGCGCCATCCTCGTTGCAGAGCCGACAGCATCGAACCAACCCGCGTGGTAGACAAACGCGAGCAGCACAGTGCCCGAGAGAACCAAATTCGCGAGCAACGCAGCCTGTGCCCATGCGAGACGCGTGGACTTGCGCACGATCACGAGCAAAGCAATCGCAAAGAAAACGAGCGCAGCCGCAGTGACTGGCGCGATGTGATTTGTGCGTCCGTCGCCTGTCGACTGCATGGCGCTGCCAAAGAGGAGCTGGTCAATACCGATC
>CBQVAZ010000290.1:0-5137 GCA_967720205.1 uncultured Gemmatimonadaceae bacterium
AGCGCGGCACCGCACGCGGCGATTATTGGGCTTCGCATAACGCTTTATAGAAGGACGTACGTGTCGCGGCAAGGACTCGTGACGAGTCGCACCGGATCAAAAGGGGTCAGACCCCTTGGATCAGCCTAACAACGTGGCGCTTTATTTCGCCGCTTCGCGCGCTTCGAGCACACGAGCGACCGTATCCAGCACCTCGCGGCTTCGGCGCAGCGCAGCCATGAGAGATGCCTGACGCGCGAGCGCCAATTCTCGCCGCGCGGACGATCCTTGCGCCTCGCTAGGCAGCCGTTCCGCGAATCGACTGGATGGGTCGGACCAGCCGAGCGAGCGTAAAGCGCTGGCCGCTTGGCGGAGAACCGCCTCGGAGTCGTAGAGAGACCTAACGCGGGCCCGATGCACGAACGCCTCTCGCAGCGTAATTCCGGTTGCGACTCGGCTCAGTCCAGCGGCCGCACGCGCATCACCTGCGACCGATTGACGAGCAGCAGACCGTGCTTGAGGAACACTGTGAAAAAGCTCTCGTTGTCCACGTTAAGGAAGTCCAGCACGCGCGTGTGCGCGCGTCGTGGCTCGATCAACACGCGACCCGTTATGCGCTCGCCATCGCAAAGGAACAGCTCGACCGTCTTAGGAGTGCCTAGCGAAAAGTCCTGGTGGATCGCGCCGGGACCGCCTCGCACGCTGTAGACATGTGCCTTCGCCACGAGCGCTATTTCCCCGCTCGGAAGCCCCACGGGAAAGAATGGCTGCGGCGCATTGAGCACCTCGGGTGCATCCTCGAGCCGCTGTGCAAAGCGCGAGCTCGCGCGCACGAAAAGGTCGCCTTCGAGCTTTGCACCACCGATGAGAGTTATTGTGACCGGCAGACGCGTCTTCTCGATACGATACGCGTTAGGTGTGCCGGTGGAGTCATGCGCATGCAACGTCATTTACAGTCCTCGGAGTCTCAGTGGTGGCGCTGCGGAGTCTCAGTCTCGCTGTGCTCGCGCTCTGAGAAGACGGATGCAAGCATGCGCCGCGCAACTTCCCTAACTACGTGATCGCTGTCGTACTCGCCTAAGAGCAGACGACGGCGGACTTTGGCCACCCTCTCCCCCGCTGGAATTAGGACCACACGCGCCTCCCAATCACGAGGCTTTCGCCCGCCGCTGTCGAAACCCGCTGTCATATCGAAAAGACGGTTAAATGCGCTTCGCTGCCTGCTCTTGTCTTGGGTATCGGCAGCAGATGCGGAACCTTGAGCCGGCGTCATCAAGTAGGCCGAAAACGTGCCCGGAAGTTGTTGCCGGTATGGCCGGCCAGGCGTCTGGAGGGCGGTAGCGTACCCTGCCCTCCTACGTAGGCATCGTCCGCCGAGTACGGCCCTCCCGGAAAGCTCCTCGCATGGCAAGCATCCTTTACGTAGACGACGAACCGTCAATCGGCGTCGTCCTCGACGACGTACTCACGCAAGCCGGCCACAAGGCCATCGGCGCGAGCACGGTCGTGGAGGCTCTCCAGGTGTTATCGCGCGAGGCGATCGACCTGGTCATCTCCGACTATCGGATGCCCGGCCTCAACGGCCTCGAATTCCTGCAGCTTTTGCAGCAGGAAGGGTACGACGTCCCGGTGATCATCATTACCGGATACGCGAGCATCGAGCACGCTGTCGTCGCGATCAAGGCTGGCGCGATCGACTACGTCACGAAGCCGATTCGGCCGCAACAGCTCGAGCTGGCCGTAGAGCAAGCGCTCGAATTCGTTAGGCTCAAGCGCGAAAACGACAAGCTGCACCGCGAGCTGATGCAGGTGCGGCACGAGCGCGAGATCCTCGGCGAAAGCGCGAGTGTGCGCCGGATTCTACAGACGATCGCGACAGTCGCGCCGACGCGCGCCACTGTGCTCTTACAAGGTGAGAGCGGAACTGGGAAGGAGTTGATCGCTCGCGCCATTCACGACCAGAGCGATCGCCGCGGCAAGCCATTCATCAAACTGAACTGCGCTGCGCTCCCCGACGGTTTGATCGAGAGCGCGCTCTTCGGTCACGAGAAGGGAGCGTTCACTGGAGCAGTGAAGCGCGTCGCGGGAGCATTCGAGCGCGCGGACGGCGGGTCGCTGCTGCTGGACGAAATCTCCGAGATGAAGTTGGAGCTGCAGGCGAAGCTGCTGCGAGTGCTGCAAGAGCAAGAGTTCGAGCGCGTCGGCGGGAACGCCCCGATCCGCGTGGACGTACGTGTCATCGCGACGACGAACCGTGACCTCGCGGTGTGCACCGCCGCCGGTGAATTCCGCGAAGATCTTTACTATCGCCTGGCTGTCGTGCCGATCGTGATCCCGCCGCTGCGGGAGCGACCGGAAGACATTCCACCCCTCGCGTATCGCTTCGCGCTCGCGACAGCGTCGGAGATCGGTAAGGAATTGCGCGCGATAGCGCCGGAGACGTTGCAGATGTTGCAGGCGTATCCGTGGCCAGGAAACGTGCGCGAGCTTCAGCACGCAGTGGAGCGCGCCGTGATTTTGAGCAACGAGGCAGTCCTGGCGCCGCACGTCTTCGACGCACAGCGACTGGGCATGAATTCGCCGCTCGCTCAGCAGGCATTGCGGCGCACGACGCCAACGGGCGTGGCGATCTCAGTGCACGGTGGTGGTGCTTCGGTGCTGCCGCCGAACGCCGTCGTGCTCACTTCGTTCAACGTCAACGAAGCCGAACGTGTGTTGATCGAACGCGCGCTGCTAGCCACCGGAAACAACCGCACGCGCACGGCAGAGCTCCTCGGAATAAGCGTGCGTACTTTGCGAAACAAGTTGAATGGGCCGGGAGCGAAGTCCGCGAATATTCGGGAAGTGGCTTGACCTGAGGTCAAAGGTCAGAGGTCAGAGGGGCGGCAAACAAGGCCAGCCGCACGCGGCATAATCTGCCCGTCGAGCAAGTAGTTCCCTCCAGCTGCTCGACTAGAGTTTCCTAACGAGTCACGACGCCAGGCGTGCAAGTGCGCTGAAATGGCGCACTTAGAACACGGCATCCGGTAGAGTCGCGATCGCGCGGCCCAGGTCCAGGCATTGCGAATACGACGGTACGCGCCGCGCACGGCCGGCGTCCCCTCGCGACCATACTCGCAGGGCAGTCCTCGTACCGTTTATCACGTCGATCCATGCCTAACGACTCCGCCACCGAGAGTCCCAGCGAAACGCAGCTGCAACAGCGCTGGTTGACGCAACATCTGCTCGACGCTGTTTATACCGAGCGGCGCCTTCTGCACGATCTCGGCCGCCTGATGCGGCAGCAGCGCGCAGCGATCGCGGCGGACGACTACGAAGCGCTGGACGATGCGACGTTCGGAATTCAGCGTGTGTTGCAGACGCTTGGCGAGGCGAACCGACGTCCACGGATCATCAACCTTCGGCTCGGTGGCAGCGAGAATGTGCCGCTCACTGACCTGGTTGAATCGCTTGGGATGGCAGCTACGCCGGAACTTCTGGCGGCGCGGGACGATCTGAGAGAGGCCGCGCGCCTGCTCGAAGACGAAGTGCGGACGAATCGCGCCTTACTCAGCGACGCGCTGGCGATCGAGCCCTGACGTTCTGAGGGGGCGCGGGTTAGAGTTGGGCTACCGCCTTGACGCCGATGTCGCGTCGCGCGAGTAGCTCAGCTGGATAGAGCGTCGGCCTCCGGAGCCGAAGGTCGTGGGTTCGAATCCCGCCTCGCGCACTATCATTAATAAGAACGTCGCCTGTGTCACGCTGACGCTCGCGTGTCTTGCCGCGTTTTTTGCCGAGGCGTAGCTTGGCGAAGCAGCCGCCGACGTCGCCGCGTACCGCGCCTAACCCCTCTTGCGCCCTGAGTTTGCTACGCTGTTGGCGATTGGGTCCCCTTTGATTGCTGTTGGAGCCACGTAGTGGATATCTCGGACCTTAAGAAAAAATCCGTTGGCGAATTGGTGGATCTCGCCGAGCGGATGAGCATAACGAACACCTCGGGCCTCAGAAAACAGGACCTGATTTTTCGCATTGAGCAGCGCCTTCTTGATAAGGAGGAAGTGCTGCGTGCTGAGGGCGTGCTGGAGATCCTGCCCGAGGGATACGGGTTTCTCCGGAGTCAGGACTTCAGCTACCTGTACGGCCCCGACGACGTGTACGTCTCGCCGTCGCAGATCAAACGCTTCGACCTTCGCACTGGCGACACAATCGCCGGCCAGGTGCGACCACCGAAAGAGCGCGAGCGCTATCTCGCGCTGCTCAAGGTCGAAACGATCAACGGCGATGTCGCCGATACAACCAAGCTGCGTCCCGCGTTCGACAACCTTCGGCCTCGCTATCCCGACCAACGGATTCGATTGGAAAACGGCGATCTCGCCATGCGCATCGTCGATCTCATCGCACCGATCGGCAAAGGACAGCGCGGACTGATCGTCGCGCCACCTCGCGCGGGGAAAACGATTCTGCTGCAGAAGATGGCGAACGCGATCGTGCAGAATCACCCGGAGGTCGCGCTCATCGTGTTGTTGATCGACGAGCGTCCCGAAGAAGTGACCGACTTCATGGAGCAGGTGCCGGACGCCGAAGTGATCGCGTCGACGTTCGACGAGCCACCGGATCGGCACGTCCAGGTCGCCGACATGGTGATCGAGAAATCAAAGCGGCTCGTGGAGCACGGACGCGACGTCGTGATTCTGCTCGACTCGATCACGCGACTCGCGCGGGCGCATAACACTGTCATTCCGAATTCGGGGAAGATCCTCTCCGGCGGTGTCGACGCGAACGCACTGCACAAGCCGAAGCGCTTCTTCGGCTCGGCACGCAAGATCGACAGCGGTGGAAGCCTAACGATCGTCGCGACAGCCCTCGTGGAAACGGGATCACGCATGGATGAGGTGATCTTCGAGGAGTTCAAGGGCACCGGCAACATGGAGCTCGTGCTTGACCGCGACATCGCGAACAAGCGCATCTATCCAGCGATCGACATCAACAAATCAGGCACGCGGCGCGAAGAGCTCCTGCTCGCGACGGACGAGACGAATCGCGTCTATTTGCTGCGATCGTTCCTCGGCGACATGCCAGCCGACGAAGCGATCGTCTTTCTCGCGAAGCAGATGTCGCGCTCGCGGACGAATCGCGAGTTCTTCATTCAGATGGCGTCCGGGGGCGCGGGTTAGACGCG
>CBQVAZ010000291.1:0-5118 GCA_967720205.1 uncultured Gemmatimonadaceae bacterium
GGCGGCGGCAACTTCGGCGTGGTGACCTCGTTCGAGTTCCGCCTCCACTCCGTCGGGCCCACCGTCCTGGCCGGACCCATTCTCTGGGATGCGAGCGACGCCGCGGAAGTGCTCCGCTTCTACCGCGACTTCGTCCGCGACGCTCCCGACGAACTCGGAACAGTCGTTAGGTTCGGTACCGCGCCACCCCTTCCGGTCATCCCCGAGCATCTGCACGGGCGTCCGGTAGTGATGGTGGGTACCTGCTATGCGGGGCCGATCGAGGAGGGTGAGCAGTGGCTCCGCCGCCTCCGCGCATACCGGACTCCCCTACTCGACCTGGTGGGGCCCGCGCCGTATGTGGGATTCCAGAGCGCGCTCGACTCGACAGTCGTCCACGGTTGGAACTACTACTGGAAGTCCACGCACCTCCCAGAGCTGAGCGACGATCTCATCGACGTGCTCGTCCAGCACGCGTTCGCCTGCTCGTCGCCACGGTCGTACGTGGCGATGTTCCATTTGAGGGGGGCGGTCAGCCGAGTTGCCGAGGGCGGGACGGCGTTCGGAAACCGACAGGCGTCGCATGCGATTACTCTCGATGCCGTGTGGCGGCCCGGCGAGGACTTTGGCGAGCGGGACACCGCTTGGACGAGGAGATTCTTCGGCGCCCTCGGCCGATTCCGCAGAGGTGTTTACGTCAACTTCCTCGGCGGCGACGAAGACCCCAACCGGGTCCGCGAGGCGTACGGCGACGCAGTCTACGAGCGGCTGGTAGACGTGAAGACCACGTATGACCCCGACAACATCTTCCACAATAACCAGAACATCCGCCCGACGTCTCTGATGAAGCACGAGAACTCTGAGCGATCAACCTGACCACTCGTTAGGCCACGGACCGCGCTGCTCGTCCGCGTACATCCGCACCTCGGCGAGACCTTACTTGGTGTACACCAGCTCCCCGTTCACGTAGACCCGCTGAACCCACGTCTTCACGCTGAGCGTGGACGCAGCTAGCGATTCTCACTCGCCACGAAGCACCTCGGCCGGACTCACTGTCGTCGCGCGCCGAGCCGGGATCCAGCTCGCTAACAGTGCCGCACCCAGCAACACACCGGCCACCCCGGCGAGTGTCGCGAGGTCAGTTGGGCTGACCTGATACAACAGATCGGCGATGATCCGTCTCCCCAGCACCGCGACGACGATCCCCGCGGTCACTCCAGCCACGGCGAGCAGCAGCCCCGACTTGATCACCAGCGCACGCACTTGACCATGGCGTGCACCTAACGCGAGCCGCACGCTGAGCTCGCGGCGGCGCCGCTCCATCGCGTACGACAGCACGCCGTACACGCCGACGACCGCAAGCAGCAACGCCGATGCCCCAAAGGCAGTCAACACCGAAGCCGCGAAACGCGGCCGCGCCACCGAGCCGGCCACAACCTCTTCGAGCGTACGCACTCTGTCGAGCGCAAGCTCGGGATCGATGCCGCGAATAACACGTTTGACCGCGTCGATATGCGCCGACGGATTGCCTGACACACGCACGACGAAGCTCGCACTCCCCTCAGCGATCCCGGTCATGCGCGCGAAATGCGGCCACAGCAGATAGTACGTCGCCCGCGGAGGCGTCGAGAGGTCCTCGGGGCGCACGTCGGCCGCGACGCCGACGACAGTGATCCAGGGCATCGAGTGGTCCAGTGCGATGCGTTTACCTATCGGATCCTCGCCCGGGAAGTGCTCTTTCGCCATCGCCTCACTGATGATCGTCACGGGCGGAGCGGCGTCCGTATCCTGTGAAGTAAAACCGCGCCCGCGCAACAGGCGAATCCCCAACGCCCGGAAAATGTCGTGTGTACTGGGCACGAAAAACGGCGACGACAATTCGCGTATCGCCTCCGGCCGGCCCTCAATGTTGACGGACCACGATGCGTGACCGGTCGCGAGCGGCAGACCAGACGCCGCCGCCACTGCCGACACGTTAGGTAATGCCCGCATCTCCTCGAGCACGCGGTTCACAAACGCAAGCGATTTGGCGGCTGAATCGTAGCGAACACGTGGAAACACCACCGTCGCGACAACGGCGTTGCGCTGGTCGAAGCCGGGATCTACGGACAGTAGCTTTTGGAAGCTGCGGCCCACCAGCCCGGCGCCGACGAGCATCGCCGCCGCAAGCGCGACCTCGAGGGACACGAGAACCGAACGCAGGCGAGCACCGGCGAGGCCACCGGCGGCGCTCCCGGTCGCGATCGCCGAGCGCACGTCGGTGGCTCCGGCGCGCAACGCGGGAGCAACACCCGCGACAATCGCTGCCACGATCACGACGCCTAACGCCGCGAGCATCACTCCAACATCCAGGGATACTTCGGCCCCGGGTGGAATGACGCCCGGGTTGATGGCGAGAAGCGAGCGCATGCCGAGGACGGCGAGCGGCATGCCAATGACAGCGCCGAGTCCCGCCAGCAGCGCCGTCTCAGTGAGGAACTGGCGGATGAGGCGTGCGCGGCTGGCGCCTAACGCGACGCGAACGCCCATCTCGCGCTGGCGGGACTCGGCGCGTACCAGCAACAGATTGGCCACGTTGACCGCCGCGAGCAGCAGAAGCAAAATCACCGTGGTCATGAGGGCGATCATCGTCGGACGGGCGTGACCGAACCACGCTTCGCGCAACGGCCGCGCCGTCGATGTGATGCCGGCTTTGCCGTAGTTGCGCGGGTTTTCGGCAACGCTGCGACGCGCGAACTCCGCCAACTCCGCGCGTGCTTGTCCAACTGGAACTTCCACTCGGAGCCGACCCACCACGCTCAGAAAGTGCGCGCCACGCCCCGGCAACCGCGCAGGATCGAGACCCATCGGCGTTATCACCTCGGCGCCGCCGAATCGCACGCCTGCTGGAAGCACGCCGACAATAGTGCGAGGGACACCGTCCACCACAACCGACTTCCCGACTATCGATGCATCCTGGGCGAAGCGGCGCTTCCACAGGTCGTAGCCGATCAGCATAACGAGCGGTGCGCTCGGCAGATCTTCTTCGGCCGTAAAGAGGCGGCCGGCGACAGGTCGCGCGCTAAGTAGTACGAGGAGCGACGCGGTAGCCGAAGCGCCGATCAGTCGCTCGGGATTGCCGTCGCCGCCGAGCGTGCGCGAGCGGGGCGTCCATGCGCCTACGTCAGTGAACGACTTCGTGCCTTTTGTTAGGTCCATGTACTCCGGCGCGGAGAGCGGGGCGAAGGCTGAATTCGTACCCGAAAGGTTGACGCTGATTTCCACGAGTCGATCGGGGTCCGTGTACGGGAGCGGCCGCAGCAGCACCCCATAGGCGACGCTGAAGATTGCGGTCGCAGAGCCGATGCCTAACGCCAACGTCAGGAGCGCCGCGATGGCGAATGCAGGGGCACGGCGCAGGCCGCGGAGCGCGAATGTGAGATCTTTCACGCGGTCCTCCAGATAGTCGATAGCGCTGCGGCGGCGCGCGAGCGTCATGTCCATCGCGACCAGCTCTTCGCGCACGTGCGATACGGCTCCAAAGCGTCGTTCGGCCGCGGCGCGCGCATCCGCGTCAGTTAATCCTTTCGCGCGGAGACGGTCCGCGCGCATTGCGAGATGAAACGCGATCTCCTGATCGATCTCTTCTTCGATACGCTTCGGCGTGAACGGGAGTCGAAAGACCCGGCGCCAACCCGGTGGTCGTCCTGAACTGCGGTCCGCCATGGGATCAGGCGCGTTCCGCGTTAGGCGACGTCGCGCGGAGCGCAGCCGCGATGGCTTCGGCGTAGCGGTGCCATGTCGGCGCCTGGGCGCGGAACTGCGCGCGTCCAGCGGCGGTCACCTTGTAAAATTTGGCGCGTCGATTGGAGTCGGAGACGCCCCACTCGGAATGCACCCATCCTTTGCGCTCGAGTCGGTGCAGCGCCGGATACAGCGTCCCCTCTTCGAGGGACAGCGCGTCGTCGGTCGCCTGCTCGATCCATTCCGCGACGGCGTAGCCATGTCGCGGCCCCCAGCCGAGTGCTTTGAGGATGAGCAGATCGAGCGAACTGCGCAGCAGGTCGATTTCCGTGTCAGCCATGGGCTCTCCCCTTGTGACACAAGGGAGAGTAAAAGGGTTGCCATAGCCTGGCAAGGGTAGCCCCGTCGAATGGCAATCCTGTTGGCCTAGTGGATGGGTTGCGCTCCCGAAGAGCGCCCGTGCGCGGCGGCATCGCCGGAAGTTTGTATGCCTAACGAGCAGCGATCCGCCAGCGATCGGGAACGATGCGTAGCAGGTCACCGAGGTCACTTCGTATAGACCAGCTCCCCGTTCACGTACACGCGCTGGACCCAGGTCTTCACGCTGAGCGGTGGCCCGTCGAGGATCACCACGTCGGCGTCCTTCCCCACCTCGAGGCTTCCAACCCGGTCCGCCACGCCGAGGATCTGGGCCGGCACCAAGGTCACCGCCTTGAGCACCTGGTCTTGCGTCATCCCGTAGCCAGCCGCGATCCCGGCGTCGATCAGCAGCCATTTCCCGGTACCCGCCGGCGCCAGCGAACCGAACGAACGCGAGAAGGTCGCGAGCGCCGTCGGCACGCCCGCATTCGTTAGGCGGCCGGCGAGCCGCTCGTCGGGCGTGGGATAGTCCTGCCTGTCCGGGATCTCCTCGTTGCTGACGTACTGGTGGGAGACCTGCCCCAGGACCACCGGGATCTTCTTCGCCACCAGCTCGTCCTTGAACTCCCAGGCCGCCGCGCCGCCGTCGAGGATCACGTTAATGTCAAACTCCTGGCCGAGCCGCAGCGCCGAGCGGATGTCGGTCGCGTTGTTGGCCTGGATGCGCGCGGGGATTTCCTTCCGGAGAAGCCTACCTAACGCCTCCATCCCGAGGTCCCGAGCGAGGCTCGGGTTCGCCTGCTTGTTCCGCTGGTACTCCTGGCCTTTTACGAGGAGCTGGCGCAGCATCGCGACCTCGGCCATCCGCGTCGCCGGGTCTCGATTGGCCGCGCGGGCCACTGCCTTGGGCGGCGTGCCTAACGCGATGTCGATGGCTGCGGGCTCCTTGACCAGCACCGCGTCGAGCGTCGCGCCGGCTGTCTTTACGATTGCGCCCTGGCCGCCTAACAGCTGCGCATCGGCGGGCGCGATGTACATCGTCGTCACCCCACCCGA
>CBQVAZ010000292.1:0-5109 GCA_967720205.1 uncultured Gemmatimonadaceae bacterium
GCTCGAGTCGCCGTTAGTCGAGCCGCCATACAGCATCAGCGCGAAGGACGCTTGTGCCGCGGCGGGCGGAGCATCGGGGCGCCCCACGTTGAGCCCATAGAGAAACGCGATGACAGCGACAGCGGCGAGTGCCAACCACGGCCTGAGCCCAACCGCGCGCACTCCTTGTGGTCGTAACAGCGAACGCTGGCGCAACGCAGCGATCGTGCGCTGCTCGACGGCAGAATCCGGCGCCACTTCGTTAGGGAGCGAGCTTAGCTCGCGGATGAAATCATGTGACTGCGTATCGTCTGTCATAGAATGCAGTTGTTATGTGACGACGGGGTCAGACTCCACGATGGAGTCTGACCCCAGTGTGGAGTCTGACCCCGGTGGAGCGTGCGCGGAGCCGAGCAGGGCCCGCATGGCTCGTCGAGCGCGAGAAAGCTGACTCTTGGACGTTCCGGTTTCGATGCGCAACTGCTCCGCGATCTCATCGTGCGTGAAGCCGGCGATGTCATGCAAGACGAGAACTGCGCGATAGCCCGTTGGCAATCTCGCCAGCGCGTTGGCGACATCGATCCTGCTGCCGACGTCCTCGTTAGGTGCGCTCACATCGATCTCATGGACATCCAGCTGTTCGCGCGCCGCTCGCCACAGCTCACGGCAGCAGTTCACGAGACTCGCCGTGAGCCAGGTTCTGAGCTGCGACTGCCACGCGAAGTCGCGCAGTCCCGCGACGGCGCGGATCCAGCACTCTTGGAGAACGTCTTCCGCATCGTGCGTGCGGTCAGCCAGAAGACGTAGCGCCAGGGCATACAGCGCCGGCGAGTGGCGTGCGTAGAGCGCGCGGAACGAGGCTTCGTCGCGCGATTTGAGCAACGCCTCGACGTCGCTGCGATCAGCAGCGCCTCCGTCCCGCGCCGATCTTGCCCGCGCGCTATCTGGCGTCAGGAATTCCCACCGGATCGATCGCTTTCTTCACGATAATCATGATGTTCGCCAGAGGCTGGCCTGGGTCAACAACAATCGCCGCCGCTGGATTCGGAGTGCTGCCAAGACCCAACTGCTCACTCGTTAGGTTCGGATAGAAGATCATCAAGTGCGGCTGCCAGGCACCGACGCGTTTGCCCTCGTCGTCATACAGCACCTGCGCGGACGACATCATATACGTCATGGCCGGCCGAGTCGGGACGCGAAATACGCCCTTGCGTACCCCGTCTTCGATCTCGCGGTTGATCGTCTCCATGGAAGCGCCCGATTGCAGCAGCGCGCCGCGACGCAATTCAGTCTGCAGAACGGTTTGGAAGGCTTCCGGATCGAAGCATTGCGGTTCCAAACTTTCTGGCCAACTCCGGCTCACGAGGCACGCATTCCCATTAGTGCCGCGTACAGCAACGTCATAGCCGCGCTCGGTCAGTACATAGATCTCGGCGCCCGCCGAGACTTCCTTGGGCGCCGCCGAGCGCGCGAGCGCGATTTCAAAGTCGCGCGCGAGCAACGCGCGCTTTCCGGCGCGCCCACCGCCCTGGCCCTGCGCAATGAGGCTTCCTTGAACAACGAGTAGCGCGAGCGGCAGAACCGCTACGCGATGCAAGCGCCGCATATCACCTCCGATTCTAGGTACGAATCAGTGCGAGTTGCATCGCCAAAGGTTGCATGGCCTCAGAAGGCCTGCGCCTCCTCAGACCTCAGACCTCGTCCGCGTTAGGTGCCTAGCACGCGACTGATCCACTCGCCGACGAAGTACCCAACGCCGGCAACACCAACACCGACGACGAACATGTCGAGCCCAGAGCGCACCGCACTTCGGCCTGTGAATACCGATCGGGCCGCGCCTACCAAAAAGTGCGATAGCATCGCGAGCGTGAACGCCGTCCAGATTGCCAATGGTCCGCTGAGAAAGAAGAACGGCGCTACGGGAATCAGCGCGCCAAATGCAGTCGCGACGCCGGTCACCCAACCTTCGCGCAGCGGTGACATCGTCCGCTCGCCGATGCCAAGCTCCATGCGGACTTTTTCGTCGAGCATGCGCGCAGGATCCTTAAGCGCCGAGGCCGCGAGCTCGCGCGCCGTTTCCGCGGGCACTCCGCGTGCCTCATAGAGCAACGCCAGTTCGTCGCGCTCGAGCTCGGGCATCATCGCGATCTCGTCGCGCTCCATCGCGATCTCGTGCGCGTAGACCTCTTGTTCGCTCTTGGCAGCGAGGTAGCCGCTCGACCCCATAGAAAGCGCGTCGGCGACGAGGCCGGCGACGCCCGCTACGATTACGACGCCATGTTGCTGCGTGCTGCTCGCGCCGAGCACGCCGGCAACGAGACCGAAGTTCGCCGTTAGGCCATCGTTGAAACCGTACACGACGTTGCGCAGGAAGCCGCCTGACGCGATGCGGTGCCATGGTTCTCCTGCCCCTTCGCCATGAGTGAGCGTCGCGAGCTCGGTCGCATGCGTCGCGCTCTCCCGTGCGAGTTGCAGCGCTTCGGCCGAACCGGTCCCACCGTTCGGAAGCGTGCGATGCAGATCGAGATAGGCTTTGACCTCTCGGCCTTCTTCGCGCAGCAGGAGATTGAGCAGCGTCTGCGCGCCAAAGCTGCGACCCATCAACGCCATGAGTCTGGCGCGGGTCGACGGACGGAAGGGTCTTAATGCAGCGCCGCGCTCCCCGTTGTCCTGGAGAACTCTCGCCCAGATCGCCTGGTGCTCGTCTTCCACCACCGCGAGGCGCTCGAAGACGTTCTTCCTGTGAGGATCGGGCTCGGCGCGCGCCAGCTCCCGGTAGAGGAAGGCGGCGTCTCCTTCGTCCTGCCAGTGCTCGTGGAACGTGTCGCGATCCGCGGTTGTGCCGACAGTGGTCGTTGCTTCTGCTGTTCCCATGTCACGCAATATCGCGCATTGCGGAAGGGCGGGGTCAGACTCCAAGCCGGGGTCAGACTCCAAGGCGGGGTCAGACTCCGCCAGTGTGACACGGGGAGGCCGCGCCACGCGAGCAAACCCTTGGCCGAGCCATGGGTGACAGATCGAGAGAACATTCGAGGGACACTCCAATGCAACGAACGACTTTGCTTTTCGGGGGCATGGCGTTGCTGACGCTGGCTCCTCTAGGAACCGCATCCGCGCAGCGCGAGCGAGAACGGGAGCGCGAGCGGGCGGAAGCGCGGGTCGACGAGCTCGAGAAGGCGCGTCGCGGGATGACTGCATTTGCCTACGCGTTTGGCGACGATCGCGATCGCCCGCGCCTTGGCATCAGCACCGAGGCGAGCGGCATGCGCGACACGCTCGGCTTGCTCGTGACGGACGTGACGAAAGACGGTCCGGCGGCGAAGGCCGGCCTCGAAGAGGGCGATCGGATTCAGGCCGTGAACGGCGTGAATCTGCGGCTCTCGCGCGAGGACGCTGGCGAGGAAGACATGGAGGGCGTGGCGACGCGGCGTCTGATTCGCGCGTTAGGCAAGGCCAAGATCGGTGACGAAGTTGACTTGCGCGTCTGGTCCAACGGCAGCGTCAAGAACGTCAAGGTGAAGACCGTCAGCGTGGAGGATCTCGAGCGTGGACGCTGGGGTGAGGACTTCAAGGGGTTCGAGGGCTCGGATCGCGCGTCACTGGGAATCGGGCTCGGCTCGATGGGCAGCCGGCGTGACACGTTAGGTGTGCTCATCACGAGCGTCACGGCCGACGGTCCGGCCGAAAAGGCCGGCCTCATCGAAGGTGATCGAATTCAGTCGATCAACGGCGTGGATCTGCGCGTGCCGGCCGAAGACGCAGGGGACATGGGGATGGCCAGCTCGCGCTGGCGTCGCCTTACGCGAGAGCTCGAGAAAGCCAAGGCTGGTGACGAGGTGGAACTGCGCGTCTACAGCGGGGGCAGCACGAAGTCGGTGCGTGTGAAGACAGTCAAGCAGAGCGAGCTGCGGGAGCACGGCGGTGCGTTCTTCATGGGCGGCGACGGGCCGCGCGTGTTCGCTTTTCCTCGCGGCGAGATGTCCTTGCCTTTCAAGACGATGATTCGTCCGGGCGTCACGCAGCTCCGCGTGGCCCCGGATATCCGAATCGCGCCGCGGATCGTTGTGCCGAAGATCGGCCCCACACCGGCCAGGATGCGTCGAGTCATCACGATCTAGGGCCCCCAGCGCCGCTTGCTGGCCGCAAGATGCGGGGGTATCGTGGCGTCGCCACGATACCCCTTTGTCATATGCTGAATCGAAGCTCGCATTTTCTCGCCCGCGCCGCGCTCGCGTGTTCGCTGCTCCCGGCCGTTCTTGTTGCGCAGCGACCCGACGACGGCATCGGCCGGCTCCAGCGCGAGGTCGTTAGGCTCTCGGCGATCGCCGGCGGCAAGGTCGGCGTTGGAGTCATTCACCTCGAGACCGGGCGCGAGCTTTTCGTCAACGCCGATGAGCCGTACCCGATGGCCAGCACGTACAAGGTGCCGATCGCGGTGCAGCTGCTGACGCGCGTCGACAGTGGCAAGGTGCGATTGGATTCGATGATCGCGCTCAAGCCCAGCGATTTGCATCCCGGGAGCGGGACGCTCACGAGTCTGTTCGACGATCCCGGCGTTTCGCTCTCGGTGCGCAATCTGCTGGAGCTCATGCTGCTGATCAGCGACAACAGCGCGACTGACATCAACCTGCGCACGGCGGGCGGCGGCGCGGCCGTCAACGCCCGGCTTGCCACGTTAGGCGTTACCGGCATTTCGGTCAACAGGCCCACTGTGGAGTTGATCGCGGACGCGATCGGCATCCGTGACTTGCCGCCGGAGGATCAGCGCACACTGGCGGGCTTCTCGAGCCTGGCGCGTGGCGTGAGCGAGAGCGCGCAGCGCGAGGCGGCGAAGGCGTTCTACAACGACAGGCGCGATACGGCTACGCCGCGCGGCATGGCGACGCTCCTCAAAGCGATCTGGGACCGAAAAACGCTGGGGCCGGAAAGCTCTGCGCTCCTGCTCGACATCATGCGCCGCTGCGAAACGGGAGAGAACCGCATCAAGGGGCTGCTGCCGCCGGGGACGACCGTCATGCACAAGACCGGCACGTTAGGCATCGGCGTGGCGAACGACGTCGGGATCGTCGAGTTGCCTGACAACGGTGGTCACGTGGTCGTCGCCGTTTTCGTGAAGGAGTCGTCCAAGGA
>CBQVAZ010000293.1:0-5099 GCA_967720205.1 uncultured Gemmatimonadaceae bacterium
AGTTGCGCACCGAAGACAAAGGCGAACGCATGTGGAACATGGTCGGCTGTCAAACGCGCATGCGTCACGCCGAACAGCAGCGCGTTTTTCGCCTGATCCCCGGGCTCGCCGACGCTGAGTTTCTGCGCTACGGCTCGATGCACCGCAACTCATACCTGAACACGCCAGCCGCGCTCATGCCATTCCTCGCGTTGCGCGACGACCACCTAACGATGTTCGCCGGCCAGATGACAGGCGTCGAAGGCTACACCGAGAGCGCGGCTACGGGTCTGCTGGCCGCCATCAACATGGCCCGCATGCTCGGAGGCGAAGACCCAGTCATCCCACCACCGGTAACGATGCTCGGCGCGCTCTATCGATATCTGCAGAGCGCCGATCCCACGAACTTCCAACCGATGAACGCCAATTTCGGTCTCATCGATGAGCTTGAAGATCCGCCGCGAGACAAACGGCTCAAACGGGAGAGCTTGGCGCAGCGTTCGCTCGCCACCTTGGTCGCGTGGCGCGACTCGGAGGCGCTCGCCGGCGCGTCGGTCACGCAATGAGCATGAGCGTGGCAGCGACCGCCATACCGTCGGACGGAGCGATCCAGGAATTCCTGGAGCACCTAACGAAAGAGCGCGATGTCTCGCCACATACAATCGAGGCATACGCGCATGATCTCCGCGAGTTCACGTACTTTTTGATCCGTTACTTCGGGAACGATGCGTGGAAGTGGCCGCAAGTCGATCGGCTCGCGGTGCGATCGTTCCTCGGTCACCTAACGCGGAAAGGATTGACCAAGCGCTCGTCGTCCCGCGCGCTGTCAGCGGTGCGCACCTTTTTCAGATTTCTGCATCGCAACGATGTGCTCGCGTCCAATCCGGCCCGCGCCGTCGGTACGCCCAAGTTGGAGAAATACCTTCCCAGCTACCTCGACCACGCACAGACCGAGCGACTCTTTCAGCTCGCGCATCAGCGCGCGCGCGAAGGTCGTTACACCGATGTGCGCGACCTTGCCATCCTCGAGCTGTTCTACTCGACGGGCATGCGCCTCTCGGAGCTGCGCGGCATCGACCGCGGCGATCTCGATCTCATCTCGCAACAAGTGAAGGTTCGCGGAAAGGGTCGCAAAGAGCGCATCGTCCCGCTCGGCGACCATGCGCAGCTGGCTTTGCGCAACTACGAAGCGAAGCGCGACGAGCTCATTCGCCGGTTAGGCAGCGCGCGTACCGACAAGCGCGCCGTCTTCCTGAGCTCACTCGGCCGGCGCATGAGTGAGACGGCCATACAAAGGGCGACCACGCGGCTGCTCGGCCTCATTGCAGAGGACAGCGGATTGAGCACACACTCGCTGCGGCATACGTTTGCCACGCACCTTCTCGACGCGGGGGCGGATCTTCGCGCGGTTCAGGAACTGCTCGGGCACGCGTCGATTGCCACCACCCAGATCTACACGCACACCAGCGTCGAGCGGCTCAAGCAAGTGTACCAGCGGGCGCATCCGCGCGCCTGACGCTACTCTCGACAACTTCGATGAAAGAATCGGTGATTCCTAGGATTCGTGCCACTACTATCCTCGCGGTTCGTAAGGATGGCAGGCTTGCGTTAGGCGGCGACGGGCAAGTGACAGTCGGCGACACGGTGATGAAGTCCAACGCGCAGAAGGTGCGCACGCTCGCCGGCGGCAAGATTCTGGCGGGATTCGCCGGTGCGGCGGCCGACGCCTTCACGCTGTTCGATAAGTTCGAAGAGAAGCTGAAACGAAGTCCCGACAACCTCCCGCGGGCGGCCGTCGAGCTGGCGAAGGACTGGCGCAGCGATCGAGTCCTGCGGCGGCTCGAAGCGCTGCTCGCCGTTGCGAACGTTGACCACGGCTTCGTGATCAGCGGCAGCGGCGAAATCATCGAGCCGGACGATGGCATCATCGCGATCGGATCGGGTGGATCGTACGCGCTCGCTGCGGCGAGGGCGTTGCTCACGGAATCGAATCTCCCGGCATCGGAGATAGTGCGCAAGGCGCTCAAGATCGCGGGTGAGATCTGCGTCTACACAAACACAAACATCACGATACTGGAAGCCTAACGAGGGATGGCACACAATCGAACACAGCAAGCGCTCGCGCGTCTGGCCGACCTGACCCCCCGCCAGATCGTCGCCGAGCTGGATCGCTATATCGTCGGCCAGAGCGACGCCAAGAAGTCCGTGGCGATCGCGCTGCGCAACCGCTGGCGCCGACAGCGCGCGCCTGAAGCCCTGCGCGACGAGATATCGCCTAACAACATCATCCTCATCGGCCCCACGGGCGTGGGGAAGACCGAGATCGCGCGGCGTCTCGCCAAGCTTGCCGGTGCGCCCTTCGTGAAAGTGGAAGCCTCCAAGTTCACGGAGGTCGGCTACGTCGGCCGTGACGTCGAATCGATGGTCCGCGACCTCGTCGAAAGCGCCATCGACATGGTTCGCAGTGAGCGCGAATCGGAGGTCGAGGATCTCGCCCAAGAGCGCGTCGACGAGCGCATCCTCGATTTGCTCCTTCCAGCGTCTAACGACGCCAAGGGGAAGCCACTAACCCCTAACCCCCAACCCCTAACTGCTGGAGAGAATGTCTTCGTAGTCTCCCCATCGGGCGACGTTCTGCAGGAATCCGAAACTGACGCCGCCCAGCAACGCTATCAACGCACGCGCGACAAGCTCCGCCAACTATTGCGCGACGGCCAATTGGAACAGCGCGAAGTCGAGATTGAAGTCACCCAGACAGCGCCAGTCTTCGAGATGATGGCGCCGCAGGGCGCGCCGGAGGGGATGGAGAACTTCACCGACATGCTCAAAGACATGCTCCCCAAGCGCAGCAAGAAGCGCACGGTGAAAGTGTCAGAGGCTCGGCGCGTACTACTGGAGCAGGAGTTCGACAAGCTCATCGATCACGAAGACGTCACGGCCGATGCGCTGGAGCGCGTCGAGAAGTTAGGCATCATCTTCCTGGACGAGATCGACAAGATCGCCGGCGCGCGCGGTGAGAGCGCTGGTCCGGATATCTCTCGCGAAGGCGTGCAGCGCGACCTTCTGCCAATCGTCGAGGGCTCCAACGTCCCAACGAAATACGGAATGGTGAAGACTGATCACGTGCTCTTCATCGCTGCCGGTGCCTTTCACGTCTCGAAGCCGAGTGATCTGATTCCCGAGCTGCAGGGGCGCTTTCCGATTCGCGTCGAGCTCAAGCCGCTCACCGAGGAAGACTTCGTGCGCATCATGACAGAACCCGAGAACGCCCTAACGAAGCAGTACGCCGCGCTCGTCGAAGCCGACGGAGCCAAGCTCACGTTCCTGGACGATGGTGTTAGGGAGGTCGCCAGAATCGCGGGACGCGCCAACGAAAAGATGGAGAACATCGGCGCTCGAAGACTGCACACCGTGATGACGACTTTGCTCGAAGAGTTCCTCTACGAGCTTCCCGATCGCGGAACAGCCGAAATCGTTGTCGACCGCAAACTCGTTCAGGATCGACTCCGAGCCGTGCTCGACGATGAAGATCTGCGAAAGTACATCCTCTGACGGTTGCTGTGACCTTTGACCTCTGACCTTTGACCTTGCCGGTTCCCGGCCCTCGGCGTCGATACCCAGGCCACTTCGCGCTGGCGCTGAGACGCGACACGATCGGCGTCCTAACGCGTGTCCATCGCGAATACGGCGATGTGGCGAGGATCCCGTTAGGCGTCCGCTCGTTGTATCTACTGGCGCACCCGGATCACGCGCGTGACGTGCTCGTCACGCATCAGCGCAACTTCAAGAAGGGCAGGGCATTGGAACAGGCGCGCCTGCTGCTCGGCAATGGCCTGCTGACGAGCGAAGGCGATGTGCACCTGCGTCAGCGGCGACTCATGCAGCCGGCATTTCACAGACAGCGCATCGCAGGCTACGGCGCCACAATGGTCCGCTTCGCGCAGCGCCGCGCGACAACCTGGCACGAGGGCGCAACGCTGGACATCCACGCCGAAATGATGGGCCTAACGATGGCCATCGTCGGCAAGACGCTCTTCGACGCCGACGTCGAAGACGAATCGCGCGAGCTCGGCGACGCGCTGACAGCGAGCTTCGACGCCTTCCGAACGATGTTCTTCGTCCCGTACGGCGAATGGCTCGAGAAGATCCCGCTCCCCATGACCCGGCGCTTCATTGCCGGACGCAAGAGGCTCGAGGAAACGATCTATCGGATCGTCGGCGAGCGACGCGCGAGCGGAGTCGACACGGGCGATCTGTTATCGATGCTCCTCGCCGCGCGCGACGAAGACGGTGACGGCGGCGGCATGAGCGACACACAGATCCGCGACGAAGCGATGACGCTCTTCCTCGCCGGCTACGAAACGACCGCGAATGCTCTGAGCTGGACGTTCTACCTTCTCGCGCAGCATCCGGACGTGGAATCGCGCATGCACGATGAAGTCGATGCGCTGGCCGACGATGAACTGGGAGCGGAGTCGCTGCAGCATCTGCCGTACACGCGCATGGTGCTGAGCGAGTCGATGCGCCTGTACCCGCCCGCCTACGCGATCGGTCGCCGCGCGTTAGGTGACTATGCCGTTGGCGAGTTTCAAATTCCCGCCAACTCGATTGTAATTCTTTCTCCGTACCTCACCCAGCGCGACGCGCGCTGGTTCAGCGCGCCGGAGCGCTTCGAGCCCGACCGCTGGCTGCCTGAGCGCGTCGCGGAACGTCCTAAGTTTTCCTACTTCCCGTTCGGCGCCGGCCCGCGGATCTGCATCGGCGAGCCATTCGCATGGATGGAAGGCGTCCTCCTGCTTGCTGCAATTTCTCGCCGCTGGCGTCTGCGATTAGTATCGAATGAGCCCGTGCAACCACAGGCGCTGATTACTTTGAGGCCGCGCGGCGGCATCCCGATGCGAGTCGAAGCACGGCTACCGTCCCGCCGCCCCTCAGACCTCAGACCTCCGACCTCAGACCTCGCTCTTCGTGGTTAGGCACTTCCTGGCAATTCCCGACTTCACTCGTGAGGAGCTCGAGCGCCTCTTTTCGCTTGCGGACGAGATGCGCAAGGGCACGTACGCCAAGCGCCCGCTGACAGGCAAATCGCTCGCGATGATCTTCATGAAGTCATCGACGCG
>CBQVAZ010000294.1:0-5081 GCA_967720205.1 uncultured Gemmatimonadaceae bacterium
TTGCGTCGACGTCGTCGCCAACGGTGGGTGAGCCCGCGGTTTTGCGCGATGCGAAATGCGAACGTGCGCTCGCTGCACTCGCCACGGAATGAAGGGAGCGCGTTCCAGAGCGCGAAGACTATCTCCTGCATCAGATCTTCTCGCTCGTTAGGGTCGTGTTCATACGCGCTCGCCAGACGCTCGATCGCGGAGCCATACTCGCGCAGCAGCCGGTGGAACCGGTCGTCGACATTCTCCGGAGGGCTGACCACGCCGTGAGCGACTAGTCTTTGAGGGGTGGAAGCAAGTCGCGCGGGCGCATGACTTCACCACCCTGCATGACCCATGCTATTCGCCGCGTGTTGCGAATGTCTCTGCTGGGATCTGCCTCGAGCGCAACGAGGTCTGCACGCTTCCCGACCGCGATTGTACCCACGTCGCTCAGTATGCCCAGTGATTGGGCGGCGTTGTGCGTCGCGATCTTGAGCACCTCGAGCGGTGAAATGCCCGCCGCGACGAATAGCTCGAGCTCGCGGTGCAGGCTGGCTCCTGGCACTGTCCACGGATTCCCCATGTCGGTTCCGGCCGTCAGCAAAACCCCGGCGTCGTACAGGTACTTGGTGAACGCGAGTACACGCGGCCAGGCGCGTCGTGCTTCGTTGAAGTCGTCCGGCGTCCATCCTGCCGTTAGGCTGACTGGTCCGCGCCACGCTTTGATGAGTCCCGCTGGAGCGTAGCGCAGATCCGGCCCTGCTGTGATCCGTGCGCTGTCTCCCCACGCCATCGCTTCGAATGTTACCAGCGTCGGATCGACGTTTACATGGTGAGTGAGCATCGCTCGCGTCATCTCCTGAATCTCGGCCGACGCGACGTCGACGAAGTTGAACCATTCGAGCATGAACTGTGTCCCACGGAATCGCTTTTGAAAAGCAGCGCGCTTGTCGGCCGGTAGCAGCTCTGCGGTACCCGGCGCTATGTGCACGAAACCGTCCATCCCGGCATTTGCCGCTTCTGTCCAACTCGTTAGGTACAAGTGTCCGATCGCGCGCACGCCGTGCTTGTGCGCTTCGTCGACGCCGGCGCGGATGAGTTCCGGTCGCAGCAGCGCGTACAACTTGACGTAGTCCACGCCCATCGCCGCCTGGCGAGCTACTTCAGCTCGGACTTCGTCGGCGTTGCGTACCGTCGCCACGAGCCCATCAGCGGTTGTGGCGTCGAGCACCAAACCGGCTGTGAAAATGCGTGGTCCGCGGATCATCCCCAGTCGCACCGAGTCTCGCACCGCGACGGATTCGCGTGTTGGACCACCAGGGTTTCGAATCGTCGTGATCCCGAAGCCCAGAAGCGTGCGAAGGCTCGCGATCGCCGCGGCGTGATCGTAGGTCATGCTCATCGTCGCTGGCTTCTTGCTCGTATCGATTGTCAGCGGACCGAGCGCATAGTGGGCGTGCGTGTCGATGAGGCCTGGCAGGACGTATAGACCGCGGCCATCGATCACTCTCGCGCCGCGCGGGATTGGCGTTTTTTCGGCAACTCCAACTGCCGCAATGCGGTCGTTTCGCAGCACGATTGTCATGCCCGGCTGCGGTGGTGTGCCGGCGCCATCGATGACTGTTGCCCCGCGGATCGCGACGACGGACTGGGCAGCGCTTTGCGACAGGGCGAATAGGAGAGCGAGGGGTATTGCGGCGCGCTGTATCATGTCAGTGGTTGGGTGGGTAATCGGCAGTGCTCATTGCACGCCTCCCAGTTCTAGTCTCGCGATCGTGCACTTCATTACAGCCCGCTCCTAGACCCACTCTGCTCCCAGGATGTCTTCAGTCGCTCTCACCCCGGCAGCCACTTTGGAGCCCGTCAGACCGACCTTTCGCGCCATCGCGATGTCGGTCGTGCCCGAGCTGCGTTCAGCCGATCCGAACGCGTGGTCGGAGATCGAGGCAGAGATCGAACGCGCGCTGGCAGAGCGTCCGAAGGAGATGCGGCGGCAGCTGGTGACGTTCGTGCGCCTGCTGGACTGGTGGTCGCGGCTGCGCTACGGTCGGCGCCTAACGAAGCTCGACGTCATCAAGCGCAACGAGATGCTGGAGTTGATCGAGCGGCATCGCCTTCCGCTTTTGCGGCGTGGCATGTGGGGGCTGCGGACGCTCGTGTTCCTCGGCTACTACACGCGAGCCGACGTAGCGCAATTCATCGGCTACAATGCGCATCGCGACGGCTGGAGCGCACGTCCGGAGGCGCGCCGCGAGCGACCGTCGGCCACACCGCAGGACGTGGGCATCGTCTCCAAGCGACCGCTGCCATGATCGAACGCGAATACGACGTGGTGATCATTGGATCCGGCGCCGGCGGTGGAACCGTCGCGCAGGAGCTGGCGCCGCTCGTTAGGGACGGCAAGCGCGTCGTCGTGTTGGAGCAAGGACCCAAGCTCGAAGATCACGAGTTCACCGGGCGCGAGCTGGAGATGTCCGCTGACCTCTATGAAGACGGCGGCGGTTTCCTCACGGCCGATGGAACGATGACGCTCGCATTCGGCCGGCAGTACGGCGGCTCGACGGTCGTGTACACGGGGACTTCTTTGGTCGCGCCGGCGCGAGTCATTCGGCGTTGGAGTGTGCCAGGGCTCGACCACAGCGACGTCGAGCGGCGATCGCAGAAGTACGTGACCCAAAATTCGGTGCATTACCTGCCGCGCGTCTTGATCAACGAGAACAACAAGCTGTTCGCCGAAGGTTGCGCGCGGGCCGGGTTTCACGCCGAGCAGTTCCCGCTCAACCTGAGGGGTTGCAAAGGTTCGAGCCTCTGCAACCTCGGTTGCCCCAACGCGGCCAAGATGGGAACGAACCGCGTGCAGCTGCCTAACGCGGAGTCTCAGGGCGTCGAAGTCGTGACTCGCGCCGAAGTCACTCGGCTCGAGGACCGTGCAGCGATCGTACAAGTGACCGAGAAGCCGGCGGGAAGAAAGGGGCTCCCATCGTCGTGGGCTCCCGGAGAGTATCGCGTGAAGGCTCGTACGATCGTGCTCGCGGCCGGCGCGATCGGTACGTCCGCACTTTTGCTGCGTTCTGGCGTCACGTCGCGCATCAAGGACGTCGGCCGCGGCTTCACGTGTCACCCGGCGCACATTCTCGTAGCAGAGCACGATCGGCCGATCACGAACGACGTCGGCCACCCGAAGAGCTATTTCCTGGATCGAGCGGCGGACGAAGGCTACGTGCTCGAGACGTGCATGTACTTCCCGTTCGTGACGGCCAAGAACCTAACGGGATTCGGTGAAGAGCACGCGCGTTTCATGCGACGCTTCCCACGCTTGCAGATGATTCTCGTGCTCGCGTGCGATGGGGCAGTGCCGCAGAATCGCATCACAGTGGACAAGGCGGGCAAGGCAGTCGTGCACTACACGTTCACGCCGCCGGTTGTGAAGTCGTTCGTCGCGGCGACGCGCGCCGCGGCGCGCATCTTCTTCGCGGCCGGAGCGCTGCGCGTCCATGCGCCCGAGGCGAATCCGCCGGCGATCGATCGTCGCGACTCCTACCGCGTGGACGACCTCATTACTGAGGAGCACTTTCTCCCGGGCCGCGTCTCGATATCGGCGGCGCATCTGATGGGCGGCTGCGGGATGGGGCGCGGCGGGACGAGCGTCACGGATTCGCGCGGCCGGATCGCGGGGTTCCCCTGGCTGCGCGTCGCGGACGCATCGCTCTTTCCAGACGCGCTCGAGATCAACCCGTACCTAACGATCATGGCGTTGGCTGACCGTGTGGCGGAAGGCGTGCGCAACGAGCTTGGGAGTCTGGCACAAACAGCCGACGTCGCGTAACCTGGCGCCTTCGCGTGAATTCGGCGGCTTGCGACTTGCGTTATCGTTAGGTCGCATCCGACCTCAGGACAGTCCAATGTCGCCACAGTCACGCTCGTGGTTCACGCGCTTCGCCAGGGTCACATCTCGCGCGGCCGGACACCCCGCGGCCTTCATGCTTGCCGTCGGTGTGGTGCTCGCGTGGCTCCTCACGGGGCCTCTGTTCGGCTACAGCGACTCCTGGCAGCTCGTGATCAACACTGGCACAACGATCATCACCTTCGTGATGGTCTTTCTCATTCAGAACACGCAGTATCGTGACGCGGAGGCCGTGCAGGTGAAGCTGGACGAGCTGCTACGCGCGACCGCTGGTGCGCACAACGCACTGCTGGACCTGGAAGAGCTCGGGCAACTCGAGCTGGATCGCATCCGCGAGGATTATGCGCGCTTGGCTCAACGTGCGCGAGAAGAATTGCAGCAGGGGAAGCCTGACACGGATGTTCCGGACGTGCCCCATGGCGCGCGTTAGGCGCTTCGCTGCGGCAGTGCAAGCCTGACGACATTATGGACGAGTTTCTCCTGGCTGCGATCGAGGAAGCGAAGCGCAGCCGCACCGAAGGCGGCATTCCCATTGGGTCGGTCCTCGTCATCGAGGACCGAATTGTGGGCCGCGGACACAATCAGCGCGTGCAACGTGGAAGCGCAGTGCTTCACGCGGAAATGGATTGTCTCGAGAACGCGGGCCGGCTCGAGGCCGCGGAGTATCGTCGCGCGACGCTCTATTCGACGCTCTCACCGTGCGACATGTGCAGCGGGACTGTTCTGCTTTATGGAATCCCGCGCGTAGTCATTGGCGAGAATCGCACATTCCGCGGGCCGGAGGATTACGTGCGATCGCGCGGCGTGCAGCTAGTGATTGCGGACGACCAGACGTGCCGGCAGCTCATGCAGGAGTTCATCCGAGAACACCCGGAGCTATGGAACGAAGATATCGGACGCTGACGCTCAGCTACTTCTTCGTCGTATCGGGCATGACGCCCTCCGCGTTCACTTCGTACGCGATGCGCCACTTGCCGTCGGCGCCCTTGATCCAGTAATCCGCGAACGGGTTGTTGTGCACTTCTGCTGTTTTCTTGCTTTTCATCGTGACCGTCAAGGATCCGTGCGAAAACGTCACGGCTTCGCTGTCGCTCGCGACGATGAGTTTGTCGATCGTCGCCGGGCTCAATGATGCGGATTCGAACGACGCAGTGAACGCCTTTGCACCGTTTTCAATTGCGGCGCGGCCAACCAGCGTCGTCGCATC
>CBQVAZ010000295.1:0-5074 GCA_967720205.1 uncultured Gemmatimonadaceae bacterium
TTGTCCTTGAGCTCACTGGAACGGACGCGCTTGAACAGATCGCGCAGGAACTGCCCGTTCTCGCTGGAGCTCTTCTGTCCGAGCCAGAAGATGGATTCGCTGCGAATTTCTTCCGGCGTGTTGTCGCTCCCCGCCAACTCTCGTAAGGCAGCGTTTCCTTCACCGCCGCCAAGCTGCGAGAGCGAGAAGACGGCGTTCTTTTGCAGATCACGCGACGAGCCGCGGATCAGATCGCGCAGCACGCCCGGCACGCGCGGATCTCTCGTCTGCGCCAGCCAGAAGACGGCCTGCTTGCGCACTTCATCGTCGGGATCTTCGCGAATCGCCTTGATGAGAATGTCAGCGGCTCGCGACGACGACTTTTGCGAAATCAGGAACACTGCCTTACGACGCAGCACATGCGCGCACTGGTCGCGCCGTCCCATAATGCGCTCTAGGATCGGCAGCGCGCGCTCTGCGTCCATCTGCAGGAGCGCGTTGAGCGCCATGATGCGCTCGTCGTCTTCGTCGTCTGGATCCGGGCAGCGTCCCCCCTGTGAGGCAGACGACGCGCTGGCGCTGGGTGACGCGCTCGCACTGGACGACGCCGTCGCACTCGAAGTGACCTCCGAGGCGCACGCTTCATCACCACGCCGAGCAAGTTCACCGCAAATGCGCATGCGCAGCGAACTCGCGTCACCGCGTTGCGATGCATCCGGATAGCGCTCCGACAGCCGCTCGAGCGCCGTCTGCGCCATCTTCAATTCCTGGCGATCGCCAATACGAAAGAGCGCGAAGGCCTGGAAGTAAAGCGCCTCCGGTGCGCGCTCGGACTTGGGATAGCTGTTCGCTACGCGAGCGAACAACGTCGCCGCCTGACGATAGTCGCTGCGGTTGAGCGCGCGCTGCGCCAGACGGAAGATCGAGTCGGCCGGATCTTCGTTGTCGTCATAGGAAATCGTGACGGTGGGCCCGGAGACGGCCACCGCTACGCTTTGGGCCGCGCTCGCATGGAGGGCGGCGCCTAACGAAACAACGAGAACGGCAAGGGAAAGAGTGCGCATTATCAGCGTCCTTTTTTACGATCGCGCGGGCGGTCCTGCGGGAACGTTCGCCCGGAGTCGCGTCAGCAGTTGATCTTGTTGAGTTTTGTCGAGCAAAAGCTCGTTGGTGTCGCTCGTGCGCGAATTCTCCAGCTCCATTACTTGCACGAGCAGCAGCTCGAGGTCTTCCAGCAGCGCGCGACGGCGCGCGTCATCTCCGGCAGGTGAATCGAGGAGCAGGCGTGTATCGGTGAGCAGCTCGCGCGCCCAGCGTTGAATCGAGGTATCGCGCGGCGCATAACTCGACATCCGCACCGCCGTCACGAACGCCTCGGCACTCGTTAGGTGACGTGTAGAGGCCACGCCGTACGACGCTGACGGCTGCGAGTCGGCCGCCGTCGATACTTGGTTCACGCGCTCAGTCTGTGTCATACGCCCGATCCCGATCCCCACCGCGAGCAATGCAACGGCAGCGGCGGCAAGCACCCATGGAGTGCGCGGCACGAGGCGCGTGACGCTGGGCGTACGGCCGGCTTCGCGAGCCGCGGCGATCGCGCGCCACATTTCTTCTCGCGGCACCTGGGCATTCGGCGGCAGCGCGTTGTATCCCGCGCTCGCCTCTTTCAACCACGTGTCGAACCGATCGTCGTCGTTCATGCGCTCCACGCTCCCGCGAGATCCGCCAGGCGCTCACGCAGCCGAGCCCGGGCCCGGAAGAGCTGCGCCTTGGAGGTACCTATTTCGATGCCTAACGCAGCACCGATTTCTTCGTGTGTAAAACCTTCGACGTCGTGCATCAGAAACACTGTGCGATACCCCGTAGGTAACTTGTCGATCGCCTCATCCAGCCGCTGGCGCAGGAACGGATCGCTGCGTGGCCGATCGCTGCCTAACGACTCGGCGTGTTCCAGCTGCACCTCCCGCTTGAGCCGGCGCACCTTGCGCAGACCGTTGAGCGCCACCGACACCGTGATGGCGTGCAACCACGTCGAGAGCGCCGAATCACCGCGGAAAGTGGCCAACCGCTCGAACGCCCTGACGAACGCATCCTGCGTGAACTCCTTCGCTAGCTCCGCGTCTCCCGCCAAGCGAAAAGCCAGGCGGTACACACGGTCCACGTGCGTGTCGTATATCGCGCGTTCCGCAACCGGATCACGGGACTGCGCGCGAGTCAGCAGCTCACGTTCGTTCAATCACTCCTCATGGCCGCCGGCCCACGGTTCACCAGCATTCTCGACTGTCCTTCCGACACGGGTTTTTCAAATACGGTTTCGTCGCTAGCGGCGTCTACAGGCAAAGAAAAAGGGACCCTTTCGGGTCCCTTAGTCTAGCTCTGCCTTGCGGTTATCCGCCGCTCGGGATGTCCCCCGAGACCTATGGCTTGAAACCGTGCGGCTGGTCGTAGTGCGCTTGGATATTTCCGTTGTCGAGAAGCGTGAGCGGCACGTCGAGTACAACCGTGACGCCGTCTGGCGCAATGATCTTGATCGCGGCCTTGTCGTTCTTCCCGGGCTCACCGGCATCGATGAACGTGAAGATGATCTTCGAACCGTCCACGCCATTTAGCCTGCCGATACCTTCGCCAATGAACGTGTTGAAGGGCGCAACCGGGGGTGTTTCATCGTAGGCCGGGTCGTCGATGCAGGTGGCTTTCGTCAGCGGCTTGTCGATGTGCGACTTGTTGCCCTGCCAGTTCACCTCGACGTTGTTCGACAGGACGATATCGCAGTGAATCGTGAATCCGCGCGAGATCTTCACGTCGCCGAACACCTGCACGCCTCCACCAGTCATACGGCCCTGCAAATTCGGCGGCGGCGGCGTAAACGTATTCGTGTACGTGAAGACGAGACCCCAGTCGTGCGAGAGTCGCCCCGACGCGTTAGGCGCATTGGTGACTGGGAGGAATAGCGTCGTATTGGCCGTGTTCGACTCGACGGCGATCGAGTTGATGGCCCAGTCGGTTGGAACCGTTTCCGTGACTGCGACATTGTGGAAGAACTGCTGGCCCGGCGTCACAGGAAATGCGGCCACCTGCAGGCATGTCCCGAGCGCGACGGTGTAGTTCGTCGCCGCGCCGCCGTCGATCGAAACTGCAAACGTGAAATTCGTCGCGGGGCCAGTTCCGTCCTTGCAAACCCATGCCTCGCCTTCCAGCGTCTGATCCAGCGGCGGCTTGCCGGTGACGGCCAATAGTGGCCTGTCACTTACGGGTCTCATCACAGTACTGGTCGGCGAGTCCGTGCAAGCAATCGCGAACAGTGCGATGAACCCGATTCCTGTGTGGCGGTTCCACAGCACATCGGTGCGTGTCATTGTGGGTTGCCCCTCCATATTGGGCGCTAGGACTAGGCGAGCATCCCGCTTCGGCAGCTCGTTGATCTCGTCGCGAAATCGCTGAGATCTCAAGCGTTGCGTGACCAGTCTCGCGACTGGTGCGCCTTTTTCGGTCGGTAGATCAGCCGGTGAGTGATCAGCGATCTGTGCATCAGAAGTGCCAAACTGTCACGCTGTGTTACTCGACGCTGCCTCGGCGTCCCGTCTCGAGTAGGCCGTGAAGATTGTGACAGTTGTCCATCGGTCGGTCTGCCTAACGACTCCGCGCGTTTCATCTGCCCACCACGAGCCAAAAAAGGGGCCCCATACGGGGCCCCTTCAGTCCAACTCTACCAATCAGATGCTCAGTCTGGGCAGTGCCCCGGACCGATGGTGCCGTTGTTGTATTGGTCGAGCGTACTCGCCCACGCGATGAGCTGTGAGCGCGTCGGATCGACTGGGTTCGGAATGCCAGCTGGTGCGCCAGCGAAGTACGCCGCTGCACCCGCGAGCGCCTGGTCCACCGAGGAATTGCCAGAAGCACCGCCGCCCGTGTTCAGCATCGCTGCGATGAACTGATGCGCGAGGATGAGATATGCATTCCCCTTGGCCGGTGGGGTGCTCAGGATCGTAAGGTAGTTCTGGCCAGAATTGTAGAACGTCGTTGTGGTAAGGAACGGCTTGTTGTCACTGGCGTCGTTCCAGGTCTCGCCGTGAGTCTTCCAGAAGCCCAGGGTGAGTGTGCAGCCTGCTGCTGGCGCGTTTGTGAACGTGATCACGACACCGTAATCGTTCGCGATTCTCGCGCTCGCGTTAGGCAGGTTGATGGACGGCTGATAAAGCGACTGGTCGCTCAGATTCGACTCGATCGTGATCCCCGTTAGGTTCCACCCTCCAGGCACATTCTCAGTGACGCTGACCGTCGCGTGGACCTGCCCAGTGGTCGGAACAGAGTGAACCAGCAAGCATGTGCCGCTTGCAATGTTGTGGGACGTTGCGCTTCCACCGTCCACCGACACTGAGAAGGAGAAAAGGCCTTCACCGCCGGTGACGTCCTTGCATACCCACGCCTCGCCCTCGAGGGTGATATCCAACGGCGGCTTGTTGACGAGGTTCGCCGTGACGCCCTTTGCGTCCGATGTCGGCGTGGGCACGACTGGGGGATCGGCGCATGCACTGGTGAGCGCGAGCGCGACTGTGGCGACGTGAACGCGCCGCCACCCTGCGAGATGCAACATGACTCCTCCTCGAATGAGCAGATGGACCGATCTGAGGTGGGAACTTCGAAGCTGGCCGATAACCAGCGGATCTCTGCTCATGGTCAGCTGGAATTCAGTCATTGTGACCGGCGTCACAATGTTATAGCGAACTAGACCGCTCCGTAAGAACTGACTGACGTCCATGGCGGGACCGGCCGGGCCCATGTGCCGTGCAGAGGCAAAAAAAGGGGCCCACAAGGGGCCCCTTAGTCCAACTCTACCAATCGGATACTCAGTCTGGGCAGTGTCCCGGACCGATAACGCCGTTGTTGAACTGATCCAGCGTGGTCGCCCAGCCGAGGAGCTGGCTGCGAGTCGGATCGATCGGGTTCGGGATACCAGCGGGCGCTGCCGCAAAGTATGCCGCTGCTCCCGCGATGGCGGCGTCGACCGAAGCGTTACCGGACGCGCCACCGTTCGTGTTGAGCACCGCGGCGATGTACTGCTTCGCCAGGATGATGTACGCGTTGCCGCCAGCCG
>CBQVAZ010000296.1:0-5063 GCA_967720205.1 uncultured Gemmatimonadaceae bacterium
AAAGCCACCGGCGACGACAGCCAGATGGCGACGCTCGACTTTGCCTACCGCCGCGAGCAGCTGTATTTCGAAATTCTGTTGGACATTCGCGATGCGGTGGAGCGGCGCTGAGCCCAAGCCTAACGCAATCGCAATCGCCCATGCGCCGCGCCGCATTCCTGCTGCTGGGGACGATCCTTGCCTGCGACATGAGCTCACGTGATCGCGCCGCCGCCGCCCCCGGCGCCGTAACGCTCGCCGTCGTCAACGTGCGCGCGTGGACCGGCAATCCTGAACGGCCCTGGGCCGACGCGATCGCCGTCGCCGGCGAGCGAATAACAGCCGTCGGTTCCTCGGCGGAAATCCGCAAGATGGCCGGCAACGCCGAAGTGATCGATGCGCAGGGACAATTCCTCGTTCCAGGGTTCATCGACAGCCACGTTCACTTCGTGACCGGCGGCTTCCGTCTCTCTTCCGTCGAGCTCAAGGACGCCGACACGCCGCAGGAATTCGTTAGGCGCATCGCCGCCTTCGCCAAGACCGTCCCGGCTGGCACCTGGATCCAGGGCGGCGACTGGGACAACGAGCGCTGGGGCGGAGAGCTGCCAACGCGCGGCTGGATCGACTCCGTCACGCCGAACAATCCTGTTTGGGTCAATCGTTACGACGGCCACATGGCGCTCGCCAACTCGGTGGCGCTGCGAGCGGCGAAAGTCAGCGCTGCCACGAAGGATGTCGCGGGCGGCACGGTCGTGCGCGACGCCAAAGGCGAACCGACCGGCATACTCAAAGACAATGCGATGGGTCAGATGGACGACGCCGTCACGCCGCCACCGCCTGAGGTCGAGGACCGCGCACTCGATGCCGCGATGAAATACGTCGCCGAGCGCGGCGTCACGACCGTGCACAACATGGGGACGTGGGAAGAGCTGGCGATCTTCGAGCGGGCGCATAAAGCGGGACGCCTGACGACGCGCATCTACGCCGCGGTCCCGCTCTCCACCTGGGAAAAGCTGCGCGATACGGTCCAGGCGCGCGGTTCGCGCGGCGACGCGTGGCTCACGATCGGCGCGCTCAAGGGCTTTGTGGATGGCTCGTTAGGTTCACGCACCGCGGCCATGTACGCTCCCTTCGACGACACGCCGGGGAATACGGGCCTCTGGGTGACTCCGCCCGAAACGCTGTACGCGCGGGCGAAGGGCGCCGACAGCGCAGGCCTGCACGTCATGATCCACGCGATCGGCGACCGCGCGATCGGCACGCTGCTCGACATCTTCGAGCGCGTCGAAAAAGAAAACGGCCCGCGCGATCGTCGCTTTCGCATCGAGCATGTGCAACACATCGCTGCGAAGGACATCCCGCGGCTCGGTGCGTTAGGCGTCATCGGGAGCATGCAGCCGTACCATGCGATCGACGATGGCAGGTTTGCCGACAAACCGCTCGGCCGCGACCGCGCCAGCCGAACGTACGCATTTCGCTCCCTCATCGATGCGAAAGCAACATTGGCCTTCGGGAGCGATTGGTTCGTCGCTCCGCCGTCGGCGATCGAAGGCATCTACGCCGCGGTGACTCGTCGTACGCTGGACGACAAGAATCCGGACGGCTGGTTCCCGGAACAGAAGATCAGCGTCGAGGAAGCGCTGCGCGCGTATACGGTGAACGCGGCGTATGCGCAGTTCGCGGAGCGCGACAAAGGCTCCCTCGAAGTCGGCAAACTGGCCGACTTCGCGCTCATCAACCGCGATCTCACCAAGATTTCACCAGTAGAGATCAAAGACGCACATGTAATTTTGACTGTAGTTGGTGGCAAGGTGGTGCACCGCCAATCTCAATCTCAATAGCTCGTAATGGCCCATAGTCCTCTGCCAATTCTGGAGCGGCGGCGGTTCGCTGAAACGCTGCGACGCGACCTCTGGTGGCTGCCTAACGTCCCCGTACTGATCGTCTTCTCGAGTTTTCTGGCCTACGGTTTGTGGGCCGCGTGGCAAAACGGTTATTACACGCACGGGCCGTATCTCTCGCCGTTCTACTCTCCGGAGCTCTGGGGCGATTCGCCGCACGCCATCTTCGGACCGAAGCCACTGTGGTGGCCGAGCTGGGTCCCATTCTCGCCCGCGCTCATCATCCTCCCGCTCCCCGGGCTATTTCGCTTCACGTGCTACTACTATAGGGGCGCGTACTACAAGGCGTTCTGGGCTGATCCGCCGTCGTGCGCCGTGGGTGAGCCACGCAAGTCATTCCTCGGCGAGAATTCGTTTCCACTGATTCTGCAGAACGTTCACCGCTATTTCATGTACATCGCGGTGATCTTCCTGTTCATACTCGCGTACGACGCATATAAGGCGTTCTGGTTTACGGACACCCTAACGGGTGCGAAGCGATTTGGCATCGGCGTCGGATCGTTATTGCTGGTGGCGAACGTCACGTTCCTCACGCTATACACGTTAGGCTGCCACTCGTTTCGGCATCTCATCGGCGGCGTGAAGGATCGCCTCTCCGGTTCACCAGTCCGCAAAGTCGCGTACGACTGTTCCAGCTGTCTCAACCGCTGGCACATGCAGTGGGCCTGGACGAGCCTCTTCACCGTGGCATTCGCGGACATCTACATCAGACTCTGCTCGATGGGGATTTGGACCGACTGGAGAATTCTCTGATGGCGACGTACGAACGCGTCGACCACGACGTGCTCGTGATCGGCGCAGGTGGCGCGGGGCTGCGCGCCGCGATCGCCGCCGCAGCCGAGGGAGTTCGAGTCGGGCTCGTCTGCAAATCGTTGTTAGGCAAGGCGCACACCGTGATGGCCGAGGGCGGCGTGGCAGCGGCGCTCGCGAACGTGGATGATCGCGACAGCTGGCGCGTACATTTCGCCGACACAATGCGCGGCGGCCAGTACCTGAACAACTGGCGCATGGCCGAATTGCACGCGAAGGAAGCGCCGGCGCGAGTGCGCGAGCTGGAGGCGTGGGGCGCACTCTTCGATCGCACGGATGACGGTCGCATCCTCCAGCGCAACTTCGGTGGGCACAAATATCCGCGGCTGGCGCACGTGGGCGACCGAACGGGGCTCGAGATGATCCGCACGCTGCAGGATCACGGCGTGCATCAGGGAATCGACGTGCACATGGAGTGCACGATCGTGGAGCTATTCAAGGACGGCGATCGTATCAGTGGTGCGTTAGGCTACGATCGCGATCGCGGCCGCTTCAAACTCTTTGCGGCCAAGGCGATCGTGTTGGCGACGGGCGGGATCGGACGCGCCTACAGCATAACGAGCAACTCCTGGGAGTACACGGGTGACGGCCACGCGTTGGCGTACCGCGCCGGCGCGGATCTGCTGGACATGGAATTCGTGCAGTTCCATCCCACGGGCATGGTCTGGCCGCCGAGCGTTCGCGGGTTGCTCGTCACCGAAGCCGTGCGCGGCGAAGGAGGCGTCCTCCGCAACAGCAAAGGGGAACGCTTCATGTTCAAAGACATCCCGGAGAACTACCGCGGCCAAACCGCGGACAACGAAGAGGAAGGGTGGCGCTATACGCAGGGAGACAAGTCCGCCCGCCGGCCGCCGGAGCTGCTCACGCGCGACCACGTGGCGCGCTGCATCGTGCGCGAAGTGCGCGAAGGGCGGGGAAGTCCACATGGCGGCGTTTTTCTGGACATCGCCTGGATCAAAGAGAAGCTGCCTAACGCGCCGGAGCACATCAAGAAAAAGCTCCCCAGCATGTACCACCAGTTCAAGCAGCTCGCGGATATCGACATCACCACCACGCCGATGGAGATTGGCCCAACGACGCACTACATGATGGGCGGTGTACGCGTCGACGGGGACACACAGATGTCGACGGTGCCGGGACTCTTCGCCGCGGGAGAAACCGGCGCGGGGCTGCATGGCGCGAACCGGTTAGGCGGAAACTCGCTCTCCGATCTGCTCGTGTTTGGCCAGCGTGCCGGGGAGTATGCCGCGAAATTCGCTGGCACAAACGGCGCAGTGCGCGTCTCGGACGGAGACGTCGACCGTGTCTCGGCCCAAGCGCTCGCACCGTTCGATCGAGCGGGGAGCGCCGGAGTCGAGTCGCCGTACGCGATTCAACACGAGCTGCAGGACATGATGCAGGATCTCGTCGGAATCGTGCGGCGCGAAAACGAAATGCAGCGCGCGTTGGAAGGGATCGCAAAGCTTCAGGGACGAGCTGAGAAATGCGGCGTGCAAGGGAATCGCGAATACAACCCTGGCTGGCACACGGCGATCGATCTGCCCAACCTCCTCACGGTTTCCGAGGCCATCACGCGTGCGGCGCTCGAGCGTAAGGAGAGTCGCGGTGCACAATTCCGCGATGACTATCCGGAAAAATCAGCGGAATACGGCAGCTTCAACATCGTCGTGCGTCGCGGCGCGAGCGGGAACATGGAGCTGGAGCGCGTAAACGTTAGGCCGACGCCCGCCGAGCTGAAACAAGTCATCGAGGAGCAGAAGTAATGGCTGCGACCACGTTCAAGATCTGGCGCGGTGAACGCGGCCAGGGCGGCTTCCGAGACTTCTCGACTGACATCACAGAAGGGATGGTGGTCCTGGACGCGATTCATCAGATCCAGGCTGAGTCTGCGGGCGATCTTGCGGTGCGCTGGAACTGCAAGGCCGGGAAGTGCGGCTCGTGTTCCGCCGAGATCAATGGAAAGCCCAAGCTCATGTGCATGACGCGCATGAGCGAGCTGCCGTCGGATCAACCGGTCACCGTCGAGCCGATGCGCGCCTTTCCGCACGTGAAGGATCTCGTCACGGACGTGTCGTGGAACTTCGAGCAGAAGAAGCGCATCAAAAAGTTCACGCCGCGCGCGCCTGACGCGCCCGACGGGACGTGGCGCATGCAGCAGGAGGACATCGATCGCGTTCAGGAGTTTCGAAAGTGCATCGAGTGCTATCTGTGCCAGGACGTCTGTCACGTGTTGCGCGACCATCACAAGCACGACGAGTTCATCGGACCGCGTTTCTTCGTGCACGTCGCCGCGCTCGAGATGCATCCGCTCGATACGGAAAACCGCCTGAAAGACCTGAAGGAGAAGGGAGCGATCGGCTACTGCAACATCAC
>CBQVAZ010000297.1:0-5050 GCA_967720205.1 uncultured Gemmatimonadaceae bacterium
GGCGATGGTGAACACGGTGAAGCGTTCCGACTCGCCGGCCCGCCAAAAGAAACAATCACGCTGTCGGTGGAGATCGACGCCACCGATCAACTCGAACAGGCGCACCCGCTGGCTGTGGCCTCAGGCATCAGCCCCACGCTGTCGGCGCTGGAGATGATGCTCTACCCCAAGAGCATCCTCGTCATCGCCAATACGATTCTCTCCGCGATAGGCACCGTCGAGGTGATTCCAACGTCAGGCCCCATGATTCTGTTCGTCTGGGGGCCAACACGCGTTCTGCCGGTGCGCCTAACGGGCCTAACGATCACGGAAGAGGCATATGACACACTACTCAACCCTATACGTGCCAAAGCCGAGATCTCGCTCACGGTGCTGAGCTACAACGATCTCAAGATCACATCGCCGGGTAACGCCCTCTTCCTGGTGCATCAGATCACGAAGGAAGTACTGGCGACCGCCAACCTGTTCAACAGCGTCCAAAACGTGGGCGTCGCGCTCAAGATCTGATCCGAGACTGCCATGCCATTCCCAGCGAACAGTCGCTACCAGAGCATCGAGACGGCGAAACACACGCTCCCAGACGGCACGGAGGTCGTGTACCTCAGGCGCCGCTTCGTGCCACCACCTGAGCGCATGGTGCAAGTGCAAGAGCACATCGTTGTCGAAGGAGATCGCATCGACAACATCGCGGCGCGCCATCTCGGCGATCCCGAACAGTTCTGGCGCGTCTGCGACGCGAACCGCGCGATGCGCCCTGCCGAGTTGACGGAAGAGATCGGACGGCACCTCAGAATCACGCTCCCCGACGGCGTCCCCGGAGCCCCAGGTGTTTGACGGTTGCCGCGTCATGCTCCTCATCGGGCCGCTGCCCGTGCCGATCCCGGCCCCGCTGCCGGTCATCGAGGCGTTGCAACGCATCGAGGTCAATCATTCACGCGACCGCAGCGGTTTTCAGATCACGTTCGGCATGGGGAAGACATCGCCGCTGCAACTCGCGCTGCTCCCGTTAGGCTTCTTCGATCCGATGATCACGCGCGTCGTCGTCCTCGCGATCTTCAAAGGCATCCCCATCGTGATCATGGACGGCGTCGTCACACGACAGGAGATGCAGCCCGGGAATCAGCCCGGTCAGTCAACGCTCACGATCACGGGTGAGGACTTGAGCGTTCTGATGGATGTGATCGAGTTGCGCATACCGTTCGCGGCGATGCCCGAAGTCGCTCGCATCAACTTGATCTTGGCCAAGTATGTGGCATTCGGCGTAACGCCGATCGTCGTGCCGCCGCCAGTCATCAATGTCGACAGCCCAACGACCCGCTTCGACACACAAGACGGGACTGATCGCGCGTACATCAAAGCGCTCGCGCAGCAAAGCGGATATGTGTTCTTTGTGGAGCCGGGTCCGTTGCCGGGGCAAAGCATCGCGTATTTCGGCCCGGACTATCGTATCCCCGTGCCGCAACCGGCACTGAGCGTGAACTCCGACTGGGATACGAACGTCGAGTCGCTGAGCTTCAGCCTCGATGGGTTAGCGAAGAAGCAGATCATCATGTTCACGTTCGACCCAGTCACGCGAAAGATCCCGATACCGATCCCGGTGCCGCCTATCAATCCTGTGCACCCACCGCTCGGCCTGCGCCCCACGCCGCCAGCTAAGATCACGTTCGCTCGCGACACCACGCACCTAACGCCGACTGAGCTAGCCAAGCGCGCATTCGGTTACATGATGGAGAGCGTGGATGCCATCAGCGGCTCCGGGTCGCTCGACGTCGCGCGCTACGGCAACATCCTGCGGCCACGCATGATGGTTGGAGTGCGAGGGGCCGGCATTGCGTACGATGGGATGTATTACGTCGACGGCGTCACACACAGCATCAAGCGTGGCGAATACAAGCAGAACTTCCAGCTGTCGCGCGACGGTTTGATCACGCAAACGCCGGTGGTGGTGCCATGAGTGGCTTGAGCTCACCGGGAACTTTTCAAGGGAAGTATCGCGCGACTGTCATCCAGAATATCGATCCGGAGCAGCGCGGTCGGTTGCAATTGATCATCCCCGATGTGTTGGGACCGATTCCGTCGACGTGGGCCGAAGCATGCGTACCACTCGCTGGACCGACAGGCCCACCGATGGGTGTGTATATGGTGCCGCCGATCGGTGCGGGTGTGTGGGTAGAGTTCGAGCGCGGTGATCCGAACTACCCGGTGTGGGTCGGTTGCCGCTGGGGCGGACAATCCGACATACCGCCATTGGCTCGCGTCGGTCTCCCGGTGTCACCGAACATCGTTATGCAGACGCTCGGACAACACACGCTCATGGTGAGCGATGCGCCGCCGTCACCCGCAACAGGCGGCATTGTCCTCAAGAGCGCGACGAATGCGATGATCGTGGTCAACGACACAGGCATTTATATCAGCAACGGGAAGGGCGCGATGATCACGCTCGTGGGGCCCTTAGTGACTGTGAACAACGGCGCGCTCGCGATCACCTAACGACGGAGACGACAATGCCAGGACCACTCGTTCAGGTAGGCGCCCAAGTGATGTGCGCGCACGGCGGTCAGGCTACGCCGATGGTGCCGAATCCGCGCGTGACATTGAGCGGCGCACCCAGCGTGCTCCTGACGTGCCCCTACGTGATCGCCGGATGTGCACTCCCGCCGCCGATAGCCGCGAATGGTCCGTGTGTCTCAGGCACATGGCTCACTGGCACGACGCGCGTGCTCTCGAACGGACAGCCCCTGCTCGTGCAATCGAGCACGTCGATCTGTGCGCCATCGGGAACGCCGATGATAGTCGTGGCCACGCAACCCCGCGTCACGGCTCTGTGAGTTCGCGATGAACATCGACTTTCCGCTGCATTTCAGCGCGCTCGGTCGCACCGCTGACACAAGCGATGCAGAGCACATACGCGACATGCTCGAGCTGCTGCTGCTAACGAATCCCGGTGAGCGAGTCAACCGGCCCGACTTCGGAACGGGACTCTTGCAGCACCTCTTCGCACCGAACAGTCCCGAAGTGGCGACTGCGATGGAGTTCACAACGCGTGCTGCGTTGCAACGCTGGCTCGGTGACATCGTCGACGTGCACGCACTCAGCTTCACCGCGACCGATTCACGATTGAACGTGGAGCTGCAGTATATCATCCGCGAAACAGGGGAACGTCGCAGTGAGGCGTTCGAGCTCGCGAGCGCTCCATGAGCACGACAGTGGCCCTGAGCTGTAAGGACGACAGCGCGCGTCGTGCGTTGGCGCGCAAAGCGCCGCTCAACGGCATCGACTACGTCGAAGTCAGCGACGACCAGACACACCTAACGGTGTACTTCTTGGGCAAAGCTCCCACCTGGGACATCACGACCGATCACGTGCGGATCGAGGGAGGGCGGCGCATCCGGGGGATCAAAGTCACCGCCGTGCGAACCGAGCGTAGCGATCGGGACGACGCCGACGACTATCTGGAAGTCACCGTCGATCGGCCGGGCGACTCGTCGACGTATGAGCTGTGCATCGTCGATCTAGACCGTCAAGGCAAAGCGCAGGTCACACCGCCACGCGATTTCGATCCACGTTATGCATGCGCATGTTTCTCGTTCAAGGCTGCGTGTCCGAGTGATTTGGATTGCGCCGTTCTCGCGTTATGCGACACACCGTCGCTGCCCGCGCCGGCAATCGACTATCTGGCCAAGGATTACGCGAGCTTTCGACGCCTGATCCTCGATCGTCTCGCGCTCGTGATGCCGGAATGGCGCGAACGCCACATCCCGGATTTCGGCATCACGATCGTGGAGCTCCTCGCGTACGTCGGCGACCACCTGAGCTACTATCAGGATGCCGTCGCTACGGAAGCGTATCTCGATACAGCGCGACTGAGAATCTCCGTGCGGCGACACGTGCGTTTGGTGGATTATCGACTGCACGAGGGGTGCAACGCGCGCTCGTGGATCACCATCGCGGTGTCGCAGCACATATCACTCGCGATCGCGGATTTCTACTTCATCACGACGAGCACAGGCTCGGACGCGCGCGTACGCGCACATAACGATGTGGAGCGCGACGAACCGGCTACGCATCTGGTCTTCGAGCCTCTACCAGTGCCAGGGAAGCCGCAGATCGAGCTTTACGAAGAGCACAACACGATTCGCTTCTACACGTGGGGCGAATCCGAATGCTGCCTGCCGAAGGGCGCGACATCAGCAACACTGATCGATCCCGGAAAGATTCCGGAGCAACCGCCACCGTCACCCGATCAGTACCCGGGGGGCAAGCCTGGCGCGCCGCCAACGCAACAACAGCCAGGTCCGCCTAACGCGGATGACTATCGGCTGCACCTCGAGCCGTGCGACGTGCTCATCTTCGAGGAAGTGATTGGGCCACGCACCGGGAATCCAGCAGATGCCGATCGAGCGCGACGCCACGCAGTACGTCTGACACGCGTCACGCGCTCGCAGGATCCGCTCACCGGACAGCTCCTGGTAGAGATCGAGTGGTGTGAGGAAGATGCGCTGCCATTCCCGTTATGCATTTCGTCGGTCAGCGTGCCGCCGCTGTGCGAGCCTCTCGCCGACGTAAGCGTGGCGCGCGGCAACGTGCTGCTCGTCGATCACGGACAAATGGTCCAGGACGATCTTGGCTGCGTGCCCATCCGTGAAACGAAAGCCGAGTGCGAAGATGCCTGCACCCCCGCGGAAACCGAGACCGTCCCCGGCTGCTTCCGCCCGACGCTGCCGCGACCCGAAGTCACGCACTCAGAACCTGTGCCACCCTGTACGATTCCTGGGCGGGAATGCGAGGATGGCTGTGCGTCCTCCGCCGCCGCAGTGACGCTCGCGCAGGATCCTCGTAAAGCACTCCCGCGCGTGTGGCTCGACAGCTATGCGACCGGATCCGATCCGACCGCGCGCACGTGGACGCCTCGACTCGACTTGTTAGGCAGCGGACCCGACGACCGTCATTTCGTCGTCGAAGTCGACGACGACCGCAAGGCGCACATCCGATTCGGCGACGGCGATTGTGGGCGCCGTCCTGACGCCGGTGAGTGCTTCCGCGCGCGATA